>DUFS01000065.1 GCA_013331805.1 Microcaldota archaeon
TAGCTGTTGCCCCCCTTTTTCATGCCAAGCTTCCTTGAGTGGCGGTAGACGTCCCAGAGGAAAATCAGCGCAAAAAGGAAGAGGAGCTCGTCTGCAAAGCTGAAAATGCCCGGAAGCTGAAGCACTGACTCTATTTCTGGAAGAACAATCGAGGCGAAAATGAGCCCGAGTGCTATTGCCAAGTCGCGGAGGATAATGCTTTCGTCCTTTGCACCCCTGCGGTGCCTTGCAATAGTGCGGGAAAGTAAGTCGAGAACCGGCCGGGCATCCTTGAGCAGGCCGAAGAGAAAATAGGCAATGGGGAACGCGCCTACTATGAGCACCGCGGCGCGAAGCTCGGCTTGAAGCTGCCCTGTAAAGTCCATGAGGCCTATGGCAAGGCGGGCAAGCACCATGAGTATCCCAATGAGCGCCAACCTTCCGAGCTTTGCCCGCATGCAACCCCAGCAGGTGTTGGAGATGCGCCAGAAGCTGCCTGACGGCGAAAAGTCACGGATGAGCCCCTTGAAATAAAGGGAAAGCGACCGCGCCCCCTGCCGAAGTGCTCCGGGCATCTGTTTGTGCCCGATTTCCATAAGCTTCTGCTGCCTGTCGAGCAGGAAAGATGATATGATTGCTGTTGCAATCACCCCGAAAGAGCCTGCGGCAATCAACAGCGGGCCGTGCTCGTCCTTGGCAAGCGAGGCAATCAGGAGCGAGAACTCCCCCATCACCACCATTGCCGAGGCTCCGAAAAGCGCGTTATGCGAGCCTGCCCCGGTTATGTAAAGGAGCGAATAGACAGACAGGAAGCAGACCAGCACGAATAATCCTGTCAGCGCAAGTGCAAAGGGCAGGTTGGCAAGTATGACAAGCGGATCTATCTGCATGCCAAGCGAGAGGAAGAAAAGAGAGGCGAACATCAAAAGCAGGGGCTTTATCTCCCGCTCTATCCTCCTTGAATTGGGAAGCGAGGAGACTATGCTTCCTGCAAGGAAGGCGCCGATTGCAGGTGAAAGGCCGAAATACGCGGCTGCCATGGAAAGCACCAGGCAAAGCGAAAAGGATACGAAAATCATCACTTCCTCGGAGAACGTGGAGGTGAGGCGCACGATTGCGTTTGCCGCAGGCTTTCTGATAAGGAGGTAGAATGCCCCCAAAAAGCCAAGCGAAATTAATACCGAATACACCTTGTCCTCATATGTGGCCGTGGAAAGGTCGCCTCCAAGGTTGGAAAAGAATGTGAGCGCAGCCACTGCAGCGATGTCCTCCACTATGAGCATGGAAAAGAGAAGCGGCATTATCTTGTTCTTTTGCATGCCCTTCTGGGCAACGATTTTGAAGAGGATGGCAGTGCTGGTGATGGAGAGCATGGCGCCAACGAAAAGCGCGGAAGTGAGGTCCAATCCGAAGTAGAGCGCCGCCTCGTAGCCGATTATGAAAAGCACCGACATTTTGAATGCCGTGACGAACACCGCCCAGAAGCTGGACTTGAGTATGCGGACTATTGAAAACTCGATGCCCACGGCAAAGAGAAGCAGGATCGCCCCAAGCTCGGAAAATGTCAGGATGAGGCCTGTGTCGGAAACCAATGAAAGCACGTGCGGCCCTGCAAGCATGCCGAAAATCAGGAGCCCGACAACGTAAGGCTGGCGAAGCCGGATGGACACCACTGTGCCAAGCAGCGCGAAGAGTATGAAGAATGAGAATTGCAATACAGAGGTTGTTTCCTGCACCATAAGGCAAACCTATTTTCCGATTTTCAGAAGTGTAGAAAGCGAGGCAAGCTTTAATAGTCGGGAGCCCGGCATGTCTTTTATTGCCTGGCGGCTGTCAGTGCAGAATGTCACCCACTTCACAAGCTGAAGGCGAAGGGCTTTGCGGCTTGAAAGCAGGCTTTTTTTGCGCATCACCAGCTTGGAAAGCTCCTTGGGCAGCATGGAAGCCGCTTTTTCCATGTCCTCCCTGTTTTCGGTTTCCAGCTGATCCAGCACTTTTATCGCTGTTTCAAGCTGTTTTTCGGTTTTTTCATACTCAGCAAGCACTTCTTCCCTGCGTGACAGCACGAGCGACGAAGGCTCAGCTTCTACTTTATGCGTTGGAGGTGAGGCGGCCTTGACACCCGGAAGCAACACCAGCCTGGCAAGCTCCTCTTTTTTTTGCGCCTCAAGCTGTGCTGCCCGCTGGTCCTCCGCCACTTGTTGGGCGGATGTGCAATAGAGGAGGGCGGGGTTGTTTGTGTTCTCTGCAATGGAGGACATGACTGCCGAATGAGCGGATGCAGGAAGCACCAGTTCCTGCCTTGCTGCCTTCTGCCTCTCGGTTATGTGCTCTGATTTGCCTGCCTGCGCCTGCGTTTCTTTCATGTCCTCGTTGTAAAATCCCCAGACGAATTTGGAGGTTTCCTGCGAGGTTTCGCTGTGCTCGGCTTGAGCCTGAGAGGTCACGCTTTCAAGCACTGACTTGCTCCGTTCTGTCGAGTCAATGGAGTTTTTCACTTCCTCGAGCTTCATGGAATTCTTCACGTATTTTGCCGCGTTTTCGTAGCCCCATGCCGCCGAAGCCGCGTAAATCGCGTTCTGCGCGCCGGGCGTGAGGGTGGTGAGGAATTCGGATATTCCCTTTTTGCGGAATACCTTGTCCATGTCCGCCTTTGAGGCGACTATGTGCTCGGAAATTATTTCAGGCTCTGCGGATTGCTCGGCTGCCTTCTTCTTCGCCTGCGATGAGGGACTTTGCTCCTCCTCCTTTTGCGCAAATGCCTGGAAAGTGAACACATCGAACACCAATTATTATTTTACCAAAAAATGCGGAAAACTTGCCTGCTGGCAAGAACCGCATTTTACAACCAAAATGCTGCGACATGTGCCTTGCGAGGCACAGCGCCGACATTTATTTGCGAATAAATGCGGAGAGGACACGACCAATCCGCGACTGAAAGTATGAGAGCCTTTGAAGCCCTTCTGACCGTTGAAAAAGTAGCATTCTACATTTATATGCCTGTGCCCAGTTGGGTGCCGGTGGACGACGATAAAAAACTTTGCGGGTTTTGAAAATTAGGCATTAATGTGTAGCGATAACAGACTAAGCTAGACCCTATTTTACTTCATTTATTATTTCCTGGATTGTTTGCTCGCAGAATAACCCATATTTCTCCAAATCCTTTACCTTAGAAGAAACATTATCAGCAAGTTTGTTTGTTCTTTCAGCCTCTAAAATTAATCGCATATAGGTTTCATTAAGGACTATATTCAATTTTCTCCGCAA
>DUFS01000081.1 GCA_013331805.1 Microcaldota archaeon
GCAAGCTCATGGCCGCTCCCCGACCCCCCAAGCACCTTGCCCACCTCGAACATTATCCTGTCCACCCGCACAGTGCCTTTCAGCGATTCGGAAACGCGGGCTGAGATCCTGCCCTCCTCGCCTGCGCAGGCCACGAATGCGATGTCCGCACCCAGGTGAACGAGAACGTCGGCAAAATGAGCTTCGTGCGACTTTGCCATCGCGGTTGCCACTATGTGCTCGCCCAGCCTTTCCGCAGACACAGACTGGCAGGAGCGCAGCGCCTCGATCCGCTCGCCCAAAGACTCCGGGGAAAGCGCAAGCGAGGAAATTTGCGAATAGGAAAGCCCGCTTTGCTCAAGCAGCGCTGATGCCGCCTTAAACGTTCGCGAGCTTGCATTCTTGAAAAATGCGCTGTCAGACACAATGCCCAAGAGGAGGGCTATGCAGGAAATTTTGTCAGTGGGATTGAGCATGAAATACAGCATTTCGCAGGTTGAGGAGGCTGATGGGTCGCTGATTTCCTTTTCAGCGGATATTTCCCCGCCGAACGCAGCATGGTGGTCGATAATCAGATCCGGCTTTATCCCGGCAAGGTGAAAAAGGAGATGGGGAGAGGCGGAGTCCAGCACTATTACTGAGTCCTTGGGCGAAAGCTTGAGGTCGTGAAAAAGAGTAGTAGGAGTTTCGGTGAATTCAAGGAGCTTTCTCGCAGGGGAGTTTGGACGGTCAGGCGGCGCAATTATTGCTCTTTTCCCCAAAAAGCGCTGCAGGGCGATCGCAGAGCCCACTGCATCCAGGTCGCCAAGCGAATGGAAGGTGATTACTATGCGCCCTCCCTTCAGGCTTGAAAGGATGCGATGAGCGGCTTTGGATGGTTTTCCTCTGGTGGGCAGTCTGGCCATGATGCACCCCGGCTGAAGCAAAAATTAGGCAACAAGGCTACCTTGCCTTGCCCTCGCGGATTGCCTTTTCCAGGCTTGCGCGCAGCTCGTCAAGCCTGGGGCGGATCTTCTCCTCCTGCTTGCCAAGCACCCCCACGCGCATCTCGAAAAGATCCTTCTTGTTCTTGAGGTCGTTCATTGCGTCCGACTTGGTGGTCTCAATCAGGATCGGCCCCACTGCGCGGTAGATGCCCTTTTCGGTCTTGCCAAGCTCCTCCTCGGCAATCTTTATCTCTTCCACCTGCAATGAAAGCTGCTGGCGCTGCGCCGCCATGAGCTGCAGCTGCCTCTGCGTTTCCTGGAACTCTGCAAGCTGCTTTTGAAGGTCCGCTGCGTTGCGAATTGGTTCTGCCATAAAAAATCACCTGGATTTCTTCTTCCTCCCTATCCGATATCTTGATCAACAGATTTAATAATATGCATCAGGCGTAGGTACGAGTTCAGCGAGGCGCGCAATGACACCGGGTCATCTGCATTTATTTCAACGACCACGGATTTTCCCTCAAGCTTCACAATTGATCCGCCCCTGTGGGAAAAGTCCGCTTCCGCAAGCAGTGCATGATAGGCGGCATTTGCCCTTCGCTGCGATGCGAAGTTCAGCCTGAGCATGGCTGAGCCTGACACCTTTTCTTCACTTATGCTTTTCATAGGAAACACCTAAGGAAAGAAGCTTTATATTCGAAAGGTGGAAGGAAATCCTTTTCGAAGTTGCGCTTATCCTTGACTCTGCCTTTTCATTGGAGTTGCAATGTGAAATGAGCGCGCCGAGGTCTTTGGAGCGCTTTCCGGTTATTTTGAGGCAGGTTGACTGTTTCAGCTTCTTTGCTATTTTGGGGGAAGATACTGCGGTTATTTCTATTGCCGGACTCAGCCAAGACCATGACGCTGTTCCGATTTGCAGCACGCCAAGCGAGTGGCCTTCTCCTGAATTTTTCTGGATTACGCACAGGCGCGTCATGTGCTGCTTGCGTGCTTTTGAAACCATGGACCGAAGGGTGCGCCTCCCGCGCCACAGAATTCGAGAGCCAGGCACGCAAAGGAACAGGGCCTTGGCGATAAGGCGGGAATTGCTGTCAGCATTTTTTCCAGTGGTGATGAGCAAGCCAATCACTCAAAGCTTTTCCCTTCAATCGGTGGACACTTCGCGCGCCACGGGCTCGCGTATCTTGTAGAGCACCCTGTACCCGCAGTAGGGGCAGCGGGTGAACTTGGTGTCAAGCGACTCGATTCTTTTCTTGCATTTTGGGTTGGAGCAGACGTACATAAACGCACCTTTTTCATGGAATTTTTTCCTTCCTCTTTTGCCTATTTCGCACGCAGCTTTTTTCACTACTTACTTTTTCTTCTGTTCCTCGATGTTCCTGGCCGCGACCTCGCCTGCGGGCGTGGAAAGCGAATAGGTGCCGCCAGCGAAGACCCCTCCGCAGGACTTGCACATCCAGAGGGAATTCCCCTTTCGCTTCACCTTCTTCTTCCCGCATGCCGGGCAGGCGAAAAGCGACTGGCGAAGGACATCCACCTTGCCTGCGCGCTTGCGCAGCTCGGCCCCGTACCTTACGTTGCTGTTTGACACATGAATCACCGTTTGGAATTTGTTCACAACATTGCGCGGAGCTCCTTTCCTTTCTCAGTCGAGATATCCAGAAGCTCCGTTATATCCCTTTCCGAGTACGTGCCCCAGCCGCCCTTTTGCGCAGCGCACAGGTGCGTGCTTGTGGTGGCGAGGGTCAACCTGCAGTCCATGCCCTTCTCCTCGTCAAGCGAGGGGTCCAGGAACATCCTCTCTCCGATTTTCCCGAACGTGCATGTGACCACATGCTCCTTCAGGGGGAGCTTGCCCGAGTACTCGCCGCGCACAATGCTGCCGTTTTCGATTTTGGGCATGCGCGAGGAAAGAAGCGCGCTCATCGCAGCAAGCGAGGAGCAGTCTATGAGGTTGCCGTCGTGGTCCAGAACGTAGATGTCCACGTAAAGCGCAAGCACCTTTTCCTCCTCGAGGTAAAAGGATTCCAGGTCAATTGTGTTGGAGGAGCGTATCCCCCTGTCAACCACGCGGGCAAGCTCGATTGCGTCCTCGCTTGGCGGGCCTGTCTCAAACAGGTGCGAGGCCAAGGGAAGCAGGTCAGCGGAAGTGGAAAGCACCCCTTCCTTGGGCCTGTCCAGGAAAGGCTTGGCTATGTCGAACTTTACGCCCACCATCACCTGGCTTTTGCCAATGGACGCCATTGCCGAGCCTTCTGCGTTCTGCAGTATGCCGGGCTGCACCACGATTTTCCTATAGTCATACATGCCCCGGCTGTCTATTCGCTTTCCTGCGGCCAAAACCGCGGAAAGAACGTCGCGTTTAATTTCGTTTATGGATTCCATAAAAAATTCCTCCAGAATTTTTTAGACATTTTTCTTCAGAAAAATGCCGATATGAGAACACCTTTTCAAGCTTCAATCACTTTATGACCAGGAAGCGCTCCTCTTTCGGCTCTTGGTAAACCTTGGCGATTGCCTCAACCTGTATCTTGCGGATTTTCTCGGAAGCCTGCCTTGCAAGGGAAATCCCCTCGGAAAGCTCCTCCCTGGAAAGTAGCCCGTCCATTTGGAACAGGAGTATCTCGCCTGTGCGGGGGGAGAATGCGATTGGCATGTCGGATTCGCCGAAGTTATCCTCCTCCTTTCCAGGGTCCACAGCCATGTGCCCGTCTATTTTGCAAACCGCGACCGCGGAAATGAGGTCCTTCATCGGGATCCCTGCGTCCGCAAGCGCGACTGCAGCCGCTGTCACAGCAGCGCACCTTGTCCCGCCGTCGGACTGCAGCACCTCCACGAATATCTCGATCTGCGTCTTGGGGAAGTTTTCCGAAATGATCACGCTTTCGAAAGCCTCCTTTATCACCTTGGAAAGCTCCTTGCTGCGCCGCGAGGGGCCGCTCCTGCCGTGCTCCTCCATGCCTGAGAACGGCGCCATGTTGTACCGGCACTTGATGACCGAGCGGTAAAGCGACTGGTCGTGCCTTGGTATGCACTCCGAAGGCCCGTAAACGCCGGCAAGTATCTTGTTCTTGCCCCACTCGATGTATGCGGAGCCGTCCGCGTCATTGAGCACGCGCGACTCTATCTTTATGCCGCGAAGGTCCGCAAGCCCCCTGCCGTCCACGCGTCGGCCTGATTCGTAAAGCTTCGGCTTTTCTTTTCCTGTTGCACCCATTTTATCACCATTTGAATTGCAAATCACTGCTGGGACTTGAGATACACTGCCACGCGGTCGGTAAGCCCGTGCGTGTGCGCCTGAGTTTCGATCATGCGGATCGCCTTTTCCGCCAGTGTCTGGTTTCCCTTGCCTGCGATCCAGACGTAACCGTTCCTGCCCGCGTATATGTCGCAGGCGGTCGCGGACTTGAGCATGTCTATCATGGAGTTCTTCTTGCCGATTATCCTAGGTATTTTCACCGAAGAGACCTTGACCAGCCTTCCCACTGGAAGCTTCTTCGCGTCCGCGATGTCGATGTTCTTCACCTCGTCCACGCGGTCCACCCTTGCGAAGACTGCGTCCCCCATCTCGTAGCGCTCGCGTATCTCGCGCGAGGAGAGGAAGGAGACATAGGGCGCGTTTATCTCCACGCTGTAGCCCGAGAACTTCACCTCTGAAATTATCCCCACTATAAGGTCGTCGGGCAGGGGTTCGTAAGGGCCTTCCAATGGCACCAGCTTTCCCTCTGAGAAAAGCCCCACCACTGTGGAGTAGGTTTTCCCCTTGTCCACGAACGCGTAGCTTATCCGCTCGGGCTTTTCGCTCAGAAGCTCGCCCGGCATCACAATCCTGTTTTCCGCCAAGTCAATCACCGAATATGAATTGCATTCTTTCGATCATCCTGTCATTTCATCAGTTTCGTTTCAGCCGCGCCGGCGGTTGCCTTGTTCAGCCTGTCGTAGAATTCCCCCTGCATGCCTGCGGGCATTTCTATCACGACTATAAGGCTGCCGTCGCGGGCCCATTCCTCCTTCTGTATGCCGTACCCCTTGAGCATGCCGTAAATCCTCTGCGCGTGGTCGGGCGGGATTTTCGCCGCAATTTTCACGTGCTCGAACTTCATGGGGATGATGGGCCTCATTGCCTTGACCACATCCTCCAGCTGCTCGGCGGCGTCCTTGAAGCCGTCGATGTGCACGCGCGACTGCTCGAGCGCCTGCTCCAGCCTCATCTGCGTGTGCGGGGCGCCTGTCCTCGGGTCGATGCACTCGCGCATCAGGATCGCGATGATCTGCTTTTTCTTCTCCAGAAGCATCTTGCGCTTCTGGTCCGTGGTCAGCTGCAGTTCCCCTTTCTTGAGGATGCGCTCGGCGATCAGGTATATGTCGTTGGTCCCGAAGGCCTTCTGGAGGGCGGATGATGTGTGCCGCTCATAGTTCCGGAAGTTCTTGAATACCTCCTCGACCACCAGCACGTTGTTGAGCTCCTTTTTTTGCCCGACCCGGTAAAGGTAAGCAAGGTCGGGGTCGACCAGGATCTCATAGCGCTCGCCAGCAATGTCCATGTGCGCGGTAATCGAGTGCTCAAGATTGGCCATGCGAACATCCAAGCTTCATGGGCTTACTTGAGGTATTTCTCAACCTCTTTCTGCGTGAGGATCGCGAATTCCTTTTTCTTCATGGTTGCGACCGCGATCTCAAGCGTGTCCGGCTTTATGGTGAGGTCCCCTGACTTTTTCAATGCCTTGATGGCAAGGGCGATCGCCTCGTCCTGGGAAAGCCCTGCCTTGTACTCCTTTTCGAAGAACTCCTCCACTTCCTTCTTTCCAGAGCCCACTGCGTCCGCAAGGTAGCCTGTGAGCGCGCCCGAAGGCTCTGCCTCGAAGAGGTGCGGCTCGGTGTCCACGCCGCCAACCAGGAGCGAGACCCCGAATGGCCTTATCCCGCCATATTGCGTGTAGACCTGCATCAGGTCGCAAAGCTCCTTTGTGATCATCTCGACGGATGCCGCCTCGGAATAGGCGAGCCTGTGCCTCTGCGATTCCAGCCTGGCGAGGTCGACCAGCCTTCGCGCATCCGCGATCAGCCCAGAGGCGGTTGCCGCAATGTGCTTGTCGATTTCGAATATCTTTTTCATGGATTCCGGAACCAGAAGCCGAGAGGGCGCGTTCTTGTAAGCCATGAGAAGCACGCCGCCGTCGAAGACCATTCCGATTGCCGTGGCTCCCCGCTTGACAGCCTCCTTGGCGTATTCCACCTGGAACAGCCTGCCGTCCGGCGAGAACACGGTTATGGCCCGGTCATATGCCTGTTGTTGCGGAGGGTACATGAGTTTCACCCCTGTTTTTCCTATCAGAAGACAGATTAATTAGTCCTCTTTTTCGTTTTTCGAAAAAGGGACCACTTTTCCCGCTGGAAAAGTCGGTCCTCTTTTTGTTGCTCGTTACGGCACTATTGGAAAGAAAAGGGTTTAAAAGCATGACGCCCTGCCTGTT
>DUFS01000018.1 GCA_013331805.1 Microcaldota archaeon
GAGCACGGTCGGTTTTTATTCTTTTGCAGCCGCAAGTAGAAGGGGCGTGACGATCCTGTTCCCTGCGGGGAATGGCTGTAAATTTTAGGGGAAATTTCCATGTCTGAGGAACTCAACTACAAGAGGCTGCGCGATCTCGCGCGGGAGGAGAAGGTCCAGCCTGCGCTTGTGAAGCTCCCGCCTGAATTCTACGCCTCGATTGAGGAGTTCCTTTCGTCAAAATTTTCCGAGATGGAGTCCTCCCGCTCTGTGATGCACATGCGGGAGTTCGAGAACGCGGTCGCAACGATCAAGGAAATCTCGTCCATCCGCCAGCAGAAGATACTGTTCAAGGCGATAAGGAGCAATGGCGCGCACGGGGAGACAACCGAAATGACCCGCGAGGAGCACGAGCTTTACGACCGCTTCTGCGCAGTGCTCACCGACGAGCAGCAGAAGATGGCGCTTATGCTTTCGCGCTTCGAGTCCAGAAAGCCGAAACAAAGCCCCTCACAGGAGAAAAGGGAGGGGCCAACGCCTTCCGAAGAGAACAACTTTAAAAAAGTGCGGTTCATAAAAGACGTCCCTGCCTACAAGGGCGTGAACAACGAGACTTTCGGGCCCTATAAGCCGGGCGAGGAGACCGATCTTCCGATGACTGAGGCGGATTGGCTCCTGCGGGGGAAGCTGGCTGAAAAGGCATCGGATTGAGCGCCTAAGACCGGGAAAAAAGGATGTGTTATCATGAAATACCCAAAGGAAGTGAACGCCTACTGCCCCAATTGCAGGAAGCACACCCTTAACAAGGCGAAAAGCGCCTCCAAGGGCAAGGCAAGGCCAATGGCAATGGGCAACCGCAAGCACGAGCGGAAGCTCATGGGCCACGGGGGCAAGCGCGCGGGCGAAAAGACGGTGAAAAAGCAGGGCAAGCGCCAGAAGATAATCCTCGAGTGCTCGGTCTGCAAGAAGAAGCAGGAGCGCGTGATCGGCACTAGGACAAAGAAAAAGATCGAATTCAATGCCTGAGAGAGTAAAATATCCGATTCAACGCATAATCGTTTGTTTGAGGTTGTACTATGAGCAAATTCCTGAGAGTGAAGTGCGCGTGCGGCAACGAGCAGAACATCTACGGGCACGCCTCGAGGAGCGTCAGCTGCCTGGTCTGCGGCACGGCGCTTGCCCACCCGGCAGGCTCGCGGGTGGAAGTGACCGAGGGCACGAAAGTGCTTCGCGTCCTCTGAGCCAAGAAATGGACGCTTTGGATGATATTTTATGCCCGACATGCCTGAGATGGACGAGCTGGTACTGGCAACAGTGAAAAAAATCATGCCCTACGGGGCGTTCTGCGCGCTTGACGAGTACGCAGGCAGGGAGGCGTTCGTGCACATTTCCGAAGTCGCCCCCCGCTGGATAAAGAACATCCACGAATTCCTGCACGAGGGCCAGAAGCTGGTTGCCAAGGTCTACCACATAGAGGCGGAAAAGAACCAGATCGACCTCTCGCTCAAGCGGGTGACCGAGTCCGAGCGCAAGGCCAAGATGGAGGGCAGCCGCCGCGAAAAGCGGGCGGACAAGCTCTTTGAAGTCGCGGTAAAGATTGCAAAATCCACCAAGAGCGAATCCTTTGCAGCCGAAACCGCCCTGACTTCAAAATACGGATCGCTGGTCGATGCCATTGAGGCGGTCGGTGAGAAGGGCGAGGAGGCGCTTGTTGGCCTGAAAATCGAAAAGGGCCTCGCGCGCGCCATCTTCGAGGTAGCCTCCAAGAACATCAAGAAGGCCCGTGCGGAGGTGAACGGAATCCTAAGCCTCACCTCCTATGCCCCGAACGGAGTGGAAGTAGTCAGGAAAATACTGACCTCGCTTCCGAAATATGAAGGCGCCGAATTAGAGATACTTTACCTTGGCGCGCCAAAATACCAGCTGCGCGTGGTTTCCGACGACTTCAAGAAGGCTGACAAGGCAATGGAAAGCGCGGTCGAGTCCATACTCTCATTTGCCAAGGAAACCAAGTCTGTCGCGGAATTCTCCCGCCTGCAAGCCTGACAGATTTAAAAACAGACCTGCCTATATTTTACAACAGTCAGAAGAGGTGGAATAATATGCACACTTTGCCAATAACCCTCAAGCAAGCAAAAAAATTCGAGAAACAGGCGTTCAAAGTCCAAAAGCAGGCGCTCGCTTTAGCGAATTCCAAGGAAAACACATCTTACTTCGAAAGACGCCTGATCTCCGCGGAATTCACTCTGCTCAAAACATCCGAAAAGCTGGTTGAAAAGGTCTATCCTCATTTCCATAAATCAAGGGAGAAATCCGGCGCGCGCATTCTATTGGAGGAGTTCGTGTCGCTATCCAAAATCGCCAATCTGGTCTCCAAAGTGGGCGAAGACAGGGAGCTCCTGAGCATTTTGAACGCCAAGGCAGAGCGCAAGAGCCTCTTCAAGGGTACCCGCAGGGCGACCACTATTGCGAATTTAATACACATTCTCCACGAGAACATCCAGGATGTCCACGAGCACCAATCGCAGTTTGCTTCCTCCCTCGTGCAGGTGATAGAGAACAAAATCGCAGGCGAATCGGCAAGGATGCGGAAACTGATGAATAAAAACTCGGCATTTAGAGAGCCCGCAGACACCAGGGAAAAGAAACATCGTGAAGATTGAAAGGAATTTCTGATTGCCTCCTAAGCCGGACTTCTTCTTTTCCTACCGCCTAACGGAAACATCGTTTTAATAAGCTAATCCCGTCCAAAAAGCAAAGGAGAGAAGCATGAAAAGGATGAGGAAGTGCAAATCCTGCGGCGCGTACACGCTTCATGAGGAGCACTGCGGAAAGCCCACCGCAAGCCCGCATCCTCCCAGGTATTCGCCCGGGGACAGGTATGCCAGGTACAGGCGAGAAGCCTTGAAAAGTGATTGACTTGTTCGAAACGACCATACTCGAAAAGGAAAAAATCAAGATGAAAAATCCCATACTGATAGAGGGGCTGCCGGGCATTGGCTTGGTTGGGAAGATCGCGGCAGACCACATGATCGCAGAGCTTCGGGCAACAAAGGTGGCTGACATTATCTCCCCGCATTTCCCGCACCAGGTGATAATGCAGAAGAACGGGGTCATGCGGATGATAAAGAACCGACTGTTCCACGTGAAGGGAAAGAAAAACGACCTCCTCATACTTGTGGGCGATGTTCAGGCGGTGACCTCGGAGGCGCAGTACGAGGTAACTGGCAAGATGCTCGATTACGCGCAGAAGAAAGGAGTGAAGTTCATCATCACGCTCGGAGGCTATGGCACAGGAAGGGTGCATCCGACCCCGAGAATTTTCGGCATAGTCTCGCACAAGCACCTGGTGGAGCAGTACAAGAAGTTCGGGATAATATTCGGCGAGTCCAAGGGGTCGATAATCGGCGCCGCAGGACTGCTTCTCGGGCTGGGCAAAACCCGCGGCATGGAAGGCTTGTGCATCATGGGCGAAACGCACGGGGGGTTCGTGGACCCCAAGTCAGCGCAGGGAGTGCTGGAGTCGCTCTCAAAAATACTCGAGATAAAGGTGGACACCAAGAAGCTCGACTCCCGCGCCAAGGAATCCGAGGCATTCGCGAAAAAGATGGAAAAGGAAGCCATGGCAGCAAAGGGCATGGGCATGGAGCCAGGCAAGCACGACCTGAGCTACATACGGT
>DUFS01000003.1 GCA_013331805.1 Microcaldota archaeon
GGAGGGGCCGCGGGGCTTGTCCACTATCACAAAGGAGCAATTAAAAAGTTGTTCGAGGGTCTGTTCAGGCATTTTGGACCTCTGCAAGGATGGAAACTGCAGACGTGTTGATTTGGCGGAAAGGATTAAAACCAATAGCCCGAAGAACTGGCAGACATATGTATTTATATACAAAATACAACATAAAGAATTTATGGCTGTGATGAAAAAACGCTTACCCATAATCCATGCAGACAGGGATGAAAACAATTTTCCCCTGCCAAAAAAAGTCGTTGGCGTTATTGGCAGGATGGATCAGAATACTATTGGATTTTACAGGAAAAATGACCCACTTGTTGGGCGTATTGCTGCAGAACACAAGATTACAGAGGATAGGGTTTTTCTTGGACAGGGAGCTGAAGGAGTCATAAACCAGGTGTTTGACTCGATAATGAAAACAAACCCTAACGTTTTACTTCCATCTCTTGGATATTCGCTTTATTTTGACATTGCACGCGCGAGGGGCGCGAATATTGACACCTTCAGGTTTGTAGAAGGCGCTAACTCCTACTACTATGACGTGAGAGATGTCGTTTCCAGATTGAGCCAGAAGCCGGGATTGCTTGTTTTGATTGACCCTGAAAGCCCTCTTGGTTTTTCTATAAAAAAGAAAGATTTGGATGCTATACTGGAAAAGACAGAAGGCAACACCGTAGTGATTTTGGACCAGGCGCATGAGGGAGTAAGAACGGGAGAAGTGAAGAGCATCAAAGAACTTGTCGGAAATTATCCGAATCTCATCGTGGTGAGGAGCTTTTCAAAACTATACGGGCTTGCGAGCCTGAGGATAGGATATGCGGTATGCGGAGAGAAAGCTGGAAGAAACTTAACGCTTCCGTCGAATCGGCTGGGCTTCCCGGGCATTACACAGGACATGGCAATCGCCGCCTTGGATTCTAAAGATGAATACGGGAAAATAGCCCGACAAGCCAGAAAACAGAAGAGGAAGTTCAATGAAGCTGTCGGCAAAATGAGGAATTACGGGGTGCATGAAACAGATCATCTTTCATGCATGGTAAAGGTGCCTGAAAACTACAATAAAACTCTCATCAAGCTTGCAGAAGCGCGAAACATCAGAATTAGAAACCTGGTAGATTATCATCCTGAACTTAACTGGTTGTACAGGGTGACAATAGGACCGGAGGAGCAGACTGTCAGGCTTATCGAGTTATTCCAGGCCGTTGATTCTAGCATGGCTAAGAGACTCAAATGACCCTGGAAACAAGCAGAAAAACGCGGGAAAAATGGAAAAATCAGGCAGAAACGGTCGTGCCGGTCGGCTCCAGGTGAAGGACGCTGCATTTCCTTTCGGGCTTCTTCTTGCGCGCTGGCGAGCGGACCATTACGAAATTCCTGTCGATTATTTTGGTCACGACCACCTTTTCGCCGGCGTCGCGCCCCTTTGTCTTTATGCAAACCCTTCCAACCGAAATCGCTGCCATGTGTACCACCAATGAAAATTACTTCCTTTTTTTCTTCCTTGCCGGATTGATTTTTTTCTTCGCAGATTTTTTTGCCTTATTTGTTTTCGCCTTGGCTTTCTTTCCCTTTGTTGCCGGGGCTTTCGCATGCCACCTGCGGAGAGTGTCCACGCCCATGCGCTCGCATATGACCGAGTGGCCCACCTTTGCCGCTGCGGCCTCGATTATTATGTCCGCGGCCTCTTCAGGCTTGAATTTTTCGGAGTTAATCACGATATCGAAGTCCGAATGGTCGTAAATGTCAATCCTGTAAACGTCCAGGTATCTTGTCCGGTTGGATGCGTCCCTCTCGGCGAGGTGCGCAAGCGCCTGCTCGCGCGTCATGCCGTCCCTTGCCGCGACGCGGGCTGCGCGGGCGTGCTGCGAGGCGGATATCCAGACGCGCAAATCCGCATTGAGGACCATCCAAGGCGCAAGCCAGGTTGTGACCACGCAGGGCCCCTTTTCCACCTCGGCAATAAGCGCGGCGTCAAAATTCTTGTCTATGTTGTGCTCCTTCTCAGCCTTCCTGTGGAACTCCATCAGGTCCATCCTTCGCTCCTCTGCCAGGGTCTTGAACGTCGGATCGACCAGCCTCAACCGGAGCTTTTCCGCTACGATTTCGCCGACGGTGTTCTTACCGCTTCCTGACAGCCCTGCGATTGTGATTATCATTTCAATTCCACCTGTGCCTTAATCTTACTTTGAGGCAAGGTACCGCTTAACGTACGGGAGCATTTTGAGGTTGACCTCCTCAAGCGGCATTGCGCCTTCCTTTACCCTTGTGGCGATCACTATGACGCGCGAGGCGGCGGCGGAGCTTAAGCTGCCGCCGAATTTGCGGTTGGGCCTGCGCGCCCCCTTGTGCAGGCTGCGTTCTGAGCTCACGCCCTGCAGCCTTGCGCCCGACAGGCCGCAGGCGTGAACGTTGCCTTTCCTGATCCGCCTGTAGTGCACCGTTGCCCCTTTCGGAGTGCGCTTGTAGATGCGGCGCACGGAGTTGGAACGGTTCCTTGGAAGAGTCATCTTAACACCTCATAGCTCAACAGGTTGCCCATGCTCATTTTTTCATTGCAGTGGAATTTCCATATTCCACTGCGGACAAAATTTATCGAAATTTTGTCCATATGCGGCCCAATGCCGACCTTGTCACGCTGTAGGCAATCCCTGACACAAACGCAAAAAATATGAACACTCCGTTCGAGCCGATTATGCGGCGGATGTTTAATAAAGGTAGCGGGAATGGCAGGTCGACGTGAAAGAAGGTTCCTGAGTTGAATGTTGCCTCGAGAATTGCGCCTTGGGGGGCATTGTTTACCCACACCACTGCCTCATCGCCAAACAATGTTCCGTGCTTTGCAAGGTGATAGGTCTGGTTGCCGATTGCCATGGTTTTTTGCGAGCTTTCGGAAAGAATGAAGCCGGATATTTCGGATATCTCCTTGTCAGCAATTTCTACCTTGTTTTCCCTGAAGGACCTCACAATTTCGTTGAGGTTGGATTGCGAGGAGAAAACACGCTGCATTGGCCTTGCGAAAACAGCCACTGCCTGCCCGCCAGAGTATTCCGTTTTGTCAGTGGTCACGTTGAGCGAATAGGGCTTCTTGCCTGAAAAGGAGTCGAGAAAGCCGGTGACCGAGACTGACTGGAGCCAGACGTCCTCGGGCTTGCCCCATTGGTAATAGATTGCCGCGTCCTGCCTTGCCAGATGATAGCCCTCGCTGGAATTCAGATTCACGCTTGCTACCCATGCGCCCTTCACTCCATCAGGCGGAAGCGGGTAGCAGCCTGAGAAAATGCCGTCCCCGGGCAATGCATCGCAATGCGAAGCAAGCCCGTCGTCATATAACCCCACGCGCACGTCGTCTTCCATGCCTGGCTCGAACGCAGGGAAAAGCAGGGCGACTGTCGGGTAGTACAAGAGCAGGAAGATCGCAGTCATCTGGAGCTGCATTCCCACAAGCTCGAATGTGAGTTTGTTGTACCTTTCGGTTTGCTCCTTGTACTCAGGGTCGCGGCCGGATTTGGCGGCATCAAGCATTTTTTTCTGCACTTCGGTCATTTCCTTCTGCAGAGCCTTCATGCGGCCTTTGCCGCCTATGTTGTTCTGGATGAAATTGACAATCACCGCGTAGATTGCCGCAACGGCAAGGACGAATAGCCAGAAGTTCTGAAGGTCAAAAAGCAAGCAAAACACCGCTGCACAATTGCAGCTATTCCAAAAGCCGGAGCAGCGCCTCCTGCGCCTCTTTCAGCTTCCCATTCCTGTTCGAGATAATGAGCGCAGGCGCTCCTGTGAGGCAGGAATAGGCTGCAAGGAAAGAGCGGTTCATGCTGTCGTGCTCCAAGAGCGAATCGGCGCTCTCGGCATCGCGCACGCGGGTGGTGTCCGACTTGCGCCTGCCGATTATCTCGTCGATGGGTGCGGTGATAAGAACTAGATAGTCAACCTTGAGGGAAGAAAGCAAGGAGTAGGGGAGGCCGGGAAGGTAGCCTTTTGGCGTGGAAATCGAGCAGTGCGTGTCAAGTATGACTTTCCCCTTCATTTCTGATAGCGCCATGCCCACTGCAGACTGGACTTTTTTCTGCGTTTCAGGAGGCAGCTTGCGAAGCTCGTCCCTGTGCTTGACGCCGAATTCCTTCGAGGCGATTTCAAACATCAGGTCTCCGTAGTTCACCATCTTGTAGGTGGATTTTGAGGCAGCCGCAAGCACAGTTGACTTGCCTGCGCCAGGCAACCCCATAACTATGATCATTCAAAACACCTTTTCCTATTTTGTCCCCAAAAGCCCGCCCAATGCGGAGTAGGACTCGAACAGGCGCTGGTTCTCCAAGTCCTGGTACATCCTGTAGAGTATTCCGACTGTGAGCAATATGCCTGTTCCGGTCCCAAGCGCGCCTGACATGTCGGCAAGCGCGGCAAGAAGGCCGACAAAAGCGCTGCCGATCACAGTGATGTAGGGAATGTAATCATTAAGCTTTTTTTCAACCACGCGCGGGTCGCGACGAAAGCCAGGTATCTGCAGGCCTGACTTGTCCAGCTGCTCAGCCACTTCCTTGGCGCCCATGCCGGTTGTCTCAACCCAGAACTGGCCAAAGACAATACACAGGCCCATCATGAAAATAATGTAAACTATTACGTGGAAGTATTCGGGTATCCCGAAAACCGGGGTGGTGCCGGTGATAAGCTGCCCGAAATAAGCGCCATAGTTGCCCTGAAGCGGCCGGTAAATCGGGGAGATCATGTAGAAAAGGCCGTCACGTATCTGCCTGCTTCCGTCCACAAATGCGATCGACTGCACCAGGTCAATGCCGCCCTTGCATTTGTTGAGTTCGGCGCTTGCAAGGTCGAATTCCCCTGTGATGCAGAAATGCTTGTCCTGCAATCCGACTGCGAAAAACTGCAAATTCAGGAGAAGCGCCGAAGCGAGTATGACCGGTATGTTGGATACATAGAGGAGCTTGATTGGGAAACGGCTGCCAAAGCCGCGGGCCCTGTCGAATGCGAGCGGGATTTCCACCTTTATGCCCTCAGCATATGAGACCACCAGGAAGACCGCTGCAGTGAAGAAAAGGGGCAGCATTGCAAGAAGCGCGTTTGGCAGAGCCTCTGCGCTGCCTGAGGAAAGGGCTTCTATCACGCCGGCAGGGCCGGTAAAAAGAGCTAAAGCTCCGCCGACTATTGCCATTGACACGCCGGCTGCGATGAAAAGCGAAATTCCGCTCCCGATACCGTGCTTGGAAACCACTTCATCAAGGTAGAGAAGGATGAGCGAGCCCAGCGCCACCTGGAAAATCACAAGAAGGGTGGTGACGGGCGCATTCAGGGCCTGCGTGCCATCGGCGTTGAGCGAGTAGCCTTCCCCAAGCGTGGGAAAAAGGGGAACCAGCGCAACGCGCGCGAAAATCACGAAAACCGCTGCCTCGAAAAAGCAGAGGAGAACCGCAAGAATTTTCTGCGCCCCCTGGAACGTGCGCTTCTCCTCAGGGTTGCTCATGTCTATGTTGAGTATTTTTGCGCCAGTGAATAGCTGCAGGAAAATGCTGGCAAGCACAATGGGGCCGATTCCGACCGTGATGAGCGAGCCTATGCGGCTGGCCGTGACCACCTGCAGGAAGTCCGCGCCTGCCGTGTTGGGCTGAACGCCGACTGCCACCACGTTGTACATGGTGAAGAATATTACAAGAGCGATCCCTGTCCACATCAGCTTTTCCATGATGGGCGGGGGGCGCTGCGGGGAGCCCACCTCGGGTATGAGGTGAAGCACGGGTTTGAGGAAATCAAGCGAGCCCATTTGAATCAACTAGATTGCACAGATAAACTTTCAGAGGTTATAGGGCTCATGTTTATATTTAATTAGGTCTTTGGAAGGCAGGAAAAAAGAAAAGGCGCGCTAGTTCTTGCTGAATTGCTGGTCGTCATTCGGTTCACTTGGAGGCTGCTGCTTAATCTTTGGTGCAGCCGGTTCCTTTGCAGCAAACGTTTCCAGCAATCTTTTGGATATTGCGCCTACACCCATTGCCACTGCCCCTACAATCACCCAGGTCTGGGCAACCGGCCATGCCTTTGCCATGGACTCGAAAAGCCCGTTTTGGCCAAGCTGCGAAAGCCACTTGTCAAGAAACGCGGAAACTGCAACCGTTATTGCCGTGAATTTGGCTGTCTTTACAATGAAATCTATTGCGGCGTTCGCCAAGTCGCTGGAACCCATATTGGCTTTCTCATTCATCTTTCTTTCCAGCTTTGCCATTTCGTTCAATGCATTGTAGATGACCATAAACAATAGCGGAGCCCATGGATTTTGGGATAAGAAGTGCCCGGCATCGCCAATGAGATTCAGGGGGCCTTTCAGCGCCTCTTTGGCAAAATTGAAGCCGTTTTCAATGGTCTCCCAGCACTGCGCAAGGAAGCCTCTGGGCCTGCTGTCGAACTGTTTTTGGAGGTTTCCCGCATCCTTGGCGGCCTGCTCCACAGCGGGTTTCATGCCCAGGGCAGTCTGCCTTGCGGTTTCGACTGCTTCTTGAAGAGAGGAATCGTTGAGATTTTTCAAAGAGGAATCCTTGAGTGCTGAAAATTCTTTCAGATTAGCTAAATATTGATTTGCGAGGCTTTCAGCATGCGCCTTGGCATTCTGGATTTTCTCAGGAGTTACTTCCTTGTCTGCAATGAATGCGTTTTGCCTGTCTATGGCGGGCTTGAGGTTCATGAAAAATTTCACTGCCACCGCTGTGCCTGCCAGCACTTTGGCGCTGGTCTTAATCAGCTTGGGGGCTTTTTTCAGCTCGCTTGGGATGTATGGAACAGTCTTTTGTGCGATAGAATCACCTGTGTTATTTTATGTAAGAATAAGTATTTAAAGCTTGCCATTCGACGTAAAGAAAGCTTAAGGGCCGACTTCTTGCCTGAGACAAAAGCAGGCTTACTTTTCCTCTTCAGCTTTGGGCGCTGGCCCTGCGAACCTTTCAACCGAGCCGCCGGCAGCCTTGATTTTCCCCTCTGCGCCTTCGGAGAAAGCCATCGCCTTCACTGCAACGGGCTTACTGATTGAGCCGGTCCCCAGCACCTTGCCCTGGAACTCGAAATAGTCCCTGCCCTCTTTTTTCTCAAGCTTCCCGGAAAGCGCAAGCTGCCCGATTTCGTAGATGTTTATTGTCTTCATCCTGCGCTTCTTCACCGAGGCAAAGCCGTGCACCCCGAAAAAGTCAGGCTCGTAAGTCGTTATGTAGGTGAAGCGGTGCTTGTGCATGCCCGCCCTTCCCCAGCCGCCCTTGTTCCCCTTTCCTCGGCGGTTCTTTGTGTTGCCCTTGCCGTGGTTGCGGGTCCCTTGGAACTTCCTGCTGCGTTTTCTTTCCCTTGCCATATGAACACCATTCAAGCCATGCTTGAAATCAATTCATTGATATTCGGATTCTTGCCCACAGGGCCGAATGGGACGTGCGCCTTCCTTTTCCCAAAACCCCCTCGCGGAGGCGAAAGGAAAAACACCGGCGAAACGCCCAGCTCCTCAAGCTTTTTGGGGGAAGATTCCGCTTCCGAGGCGATTTTTTCTATCTCCTCGGGCTTTTTTACGTCTGTTAGCTTTTTTCCGTCAATTGCCCTGCCCCTTTTTGAAAGCAAAAGGGCGATTGACTCCTTGTTCGCCTCGCCGAAGGAGACCACGTCCTTGCAGGCCTGGATCATTCCCTTGGCAGTTGCGCCCTCGGGAAGCAGCGTGCAGGCGTAAAGCCTGTCCAGCTTAAGGTCGATTAGCGTATTTTTCACGCTGGGGGAGACGGAAAACTTCCCCTTCAGCCTGATCACGGCGATTTTCATGAGGACACCTTTTCTCCGGACTTCAATTTCACCTGGGACTCTATGATAGGCTCCCAGCCGTCCTTGATGCGCATGCTGTTCAGCCGCTCTATGGCGTCGACAACGGCCATTGAAGTGTTGTAAATGTTCCTGGTGTGGCCGCGGGAAAAGCTCCAGACGTCCTTCACGCCAGCGAATGCCAGCACCTTTTTCACCACGTCGTTTGCCACCAGACCGATTCCCAGGGGCGCGGGCTTGAGGGTCACTTCAACGCTTCCTGCCTTGCCCACCACCTTTATGGGAATGGTGTGCTTGAACTTGCCGGTTTTTCCAAGGGGGACCGAGATTATGTTCCTCTTCGCGTTCTTGATCGCGGACTCGATGGCGGGCTTGACCTCCTCGCTTTTCCCTGCGCCGACCCCCACGTGGCCGTTCCTGTCGCCCACCAGCACGATTGCGCGGAACTGCGCCTTCCTGCCGTTGTCGGTCATTCGCTGGGTGGAGGAAACTTCAAGCGTCTGCTCCTCGAGGTTGGGGTAAAGGTGGTCGACGATCTCGTGTTCGAGTATTTTCTTGCCCATGAAGAAAATTTCCTCAACCGAAGTCACAGAGCCTGACTTTACCTGCCTCCCTATGTCGGTTTTGGGAATCCACTCTGGCTTGGGCTCGTCCGATTGCCTTCTCCTCCCCCGCTGTTCGAATCTTGCCATTTTTTCACCATCATCTAAATGTTCTTTATCCTGCCCTTTGCGGTATTGAACGCGTCCACGATGTTCTCAGGGTTGAAATTCTCCTTTACGTAAGCGGAGAATATCCTGCCATATGCCTTCTCGTCCTTGGACTTCAGCTGCTTGGCGTAGGCGGCGATCGCGGCGCCCGTTATCCTGTCCTCGGATATCATCTCCGTTGTGTAATTGGTCTTCAGGCCTGAATCGATTGCGCCGCGCAGCGCGGCGAACATGAGCGATCCTTTGGACGGGGTGTGCATGCCTATGTCCAGGTTGAATTCCTTGACGCCCTTCTTGGACGCCGCTTTTCCGGCCAAGAAGCCGCAGAGGTAGGCGGTTGGCGAGTTGCAACGGGGCGACCAGCCGTATTCCTTAAGCTGCATCGAGCGCGCTTCTGCAAGAACCTTGTCGCCCTTTGCCGAGAACTCCACGAACTGCGCCAGCACCCCCTTGGAGGACTTGCGCACCACCAGCCGCGGCACCATGCCCTTGACAAGGGCCAGGCGCTTGGCGTAGTTTGTAAGGTTGCTCCTCCTTCTGCGGAATCCCACCTTGTATGCCGGCCCTGTGGCTTTGCTCACATCAATCACATCACAAATTCTTCATTCACTTCACTCGCTTTCTTACGCCAATCATATCCCCGCTGTCCGTTCGCATCAATCACATCTCTATTGCTGCTTCTTTTCCACCATCATCTTGTTGTCGCGAAGATAGGTGTCCATTACCTTGACACCCTTGAACGCGTTGCCCTTGATCATCCTGTAAATCTTCCTGACAGCGTCCTGCCTGATCATTTTGGCGTCGACCAGCATGAACAGGTATTTCCTCTGGGCCCTGACCCTGGACATCCAGGTTGGCTTCTGCCCCACCCTGGTCCCGAACGTCCCCTTCCTGCTGCCCCTGCCAAAGCGCCTGCCTTTTTTCATCTGGGCGCTTTTCACCCTTCCGCGCAGGCGCGAAACTCCGCGCGGCTGGATTGCGCGTATCGCGCCGTCCTTGATGAGCCCGCGGACATCCTCGCGTGTCAGCGCCTCGGATATTTTGGATGCGTCTTCCGGGCGGAATCTTATTTTCGACTCCCCGACATGGAGCACCTCTGATGCGATGCGCCTTACTGTGTTCATTGCCATAAATACCACGTTTAATTTTGCGATTTGGGAACCGTGTCAGGCTTCCCGTTTTTCCCTTCTTCCTTCGCTATGGTTTTCCCTTCCTTTTTTTCCTCAGGCGCCTGTTCCGGCTTTTTTTCCGCCTTAGCCTCCTTTTTTTCCTCAGGCTTTGCGGCCTTTTTCCTCACTTGCTTCACAGGATATTTCTTCTCCTTGTTGAGGACAGGAAGCTTCATGGACTCTGCCATTTTGATGAGCTCCAGGCGCTTCTTCCTTCCCACGCCAGAGGCTATTCGGACTGCGACGCCCTTGAGATTGGTTAGCTCGGACAATGAGTGAACCAGCGCCTCGGGCATGCCGATCGGGTGGAAATGCCTGATTTCCGACGGCTGGCCGTAGCCTATGGATGGCGATGCGCCCATGTAGGCGATCTTGAGGCGCTTCTTGTTGTCGATCCCGCGCTGCCGCCTCCACGCCTTCTTTATCCTGCTGCGGCTGGACCTGCCAAAGTTCGGGCGCAGGAATTTCGGATGCTTCCTTTTCACTGCCATGCTCATCAACTTTTCCCTTTCACGATTCTATTTCGTAGAACCCGTCCTGGAACACGCGCGAATCGCGGTTGCGGATCTTGGTTGCCGACTTGAGGTTGGCAAAAGTCTGCCCAACGTCGTCCTTGGAGATTCCGGATATGGAAAGCTCCTGGCCCTTGGACTCGACTTTTGTCTGCCCCCTTATCGATGATTTCCTGGGCTGCTTTTCCCCCATGAAGTTCTTTATCAGTATTTCCTTCCCCTTGACCTCGACCGAAATCGGGAAGTGGGAAAACAGTATTTTGAGCTTTTTTGAGTAGCCCTGCGTCACCCCGAGCGCCATGTTGCGGACGTGCGATTCGATGGTGGTTGCCATTTCCTTGCTGCCTGTGACCTCAAGCTCTCCGCCCTTCATCTCCATCTTCACGTCCGGGCGGGAAAAGGACATGGAAATCGCCCCCTTGGGCCCGCTGATGGTGACCTTGTGGCCGTCCAGCGATGCTTTCACTCCTTCTGGCAATTTCATTTTCCCACCTAGTAAACGTAAGCTATGAGCCTTCCGCCCAAGCCCTTTTCCTTCGCTTCGTCGTTCGTCATCAATCCGTCGGGCGTGGAGACCACGAACATTCCGAAGCCCACCCCTGGCAGGTACTTGCTCTCCCACTCGTTCCATTCGCTCCTCTTCACTGCAAAGCGGGGCTTGACTGCCGAGCACTGGTTGACCCTGCCCAGGAGCTTTATCTTGAAGTATCCGTTCTTCCCGTCGTCCACGAACTCGAAGTCCCCGATGAAGCCCTTGCGCTGCAGTATCTTGAGAGTCTCGCGCACCAGCTTGGAAGGCTTTACCTCGCACGCCGGCTTGCAGAACATCTCGTGTGTCTTGATGGCGTTGAGCGCATCAGCCAATGGGTCGTTTGCCATAATCATCCCTCAGGATCGTCAGTATTTCCTGAAACCTATCTCCTCCGCGACCTCGCGGAAGCACCTTCTGCATATCTTCATCCCGTATGAGCGAATGAGCGCGCGCGCCGAGCCGCAGAAGCGGCATTTCCTCATTCCCTTGCCCTGGAACTTGTGCTCGATCGGCATCCCTTTCTGTTTTTTCTTCTCTTTTTCAGCCATGCAAAACCCCTTCAATGATTATTCCACTTTCACCTGGAGAACATTTTTCGCGAACTCAATCCCGTCGTCCTTGGTCAGCCTGTGGTGGTGGCCGACTTTGGCCTTGCCCCTCCTTCTCTTGCCCACGCGGAAGCCGCGCCTGCGAAGCGTGATGCACACGTCGAATCCCAGCATGCCTATCTGCGGGTCGTACTTCGCGCCCGGGAACTCGATGTATTCTGGAACTCCGAACGAGAAGTTGCCCTCCTTGTCAAATGAGCGGCTGGGAAGCGAAAAGCCCTTGACCTTGAGCGCCTTTTTCACGAATTCAATAGCGGACGGCCCGCGCAAGGTCGCCTTGGTGCCGATGATGTCCCCTTTCTTTATCCTGAACACCGGGTTCCTCACCTTGGCATGCGTGGGAACAGCCTTGGCGCCGGACAGCCGCTCGAGAAGGGACTTGGCGTTCTCCAGCTCCTGGCCTGCCTTGCCCACGCCGATGTTCAGCGTGACCTTGTCCACCACAGCTTCCCTCATCTTGTTTTCCATTTTTTCCACCGTTCAACCGGAAATCTTCATGAATAATTGGAGTCCACCGCGAACAGGTACTTTGCCACGGTCACGAACTCGCCTGCAAGGCCCTTGAGGAGCGCCTCGGGCTCGTGAGACCCTGGCCTCTCGATCATTTTCTCGAGCCTGGCAATGTCGCCCCTGTGCTTGCCCTCGGTCACCAGGCACTGCGCGCCCGGCTCGAGCTTGATGTGCGAAAGCAGCTTGAAATCCGGCACGGAAAGCACGCAGGTGTCCCCTGTGCTTATGTGCTTGTCGCCAAGGTAATTCCTCCCGTCGTGGAAGGTGAGCGAGATTTTTCCGCCCCTGATCGTCTGCTTGCCCACCACCTTGAGGTATTTCGAGCCTGCAGCCTCTGCGCTGATCACTTTGGGCACCATGTCAGGGCCCTTGAGAGATATCCTGTAGCTCTTTTTCTCCAAAGGCAATGAGAGGACGTCCATCAGGCCGATCGGAAACTTCACGTCCTTGATATTCCTGCCGTCCACCAGGAAGCCGCCGCTGTTGAGGATTTTCTTCGCCTCATGCAGGTTGCGCGAAAGCTTAAGGACGTCGCGTATGAGCACGCCTGTTGATATGCTGTCCTTCTTCTTGTGGGGCCCCGGCGCTGAAGCAAGCAGCCACTTGACTTTCTTGCGCTGGATTACGCCCAGCCTCTTGTCAGCCCGCATCCGGACCATGTGCCTTGAACCGCCTTTTTTCGACATAAAAATCATCCCTGAATGTTCGCTTTTGCCTTACCAGATCTCTTTATCATTTCAAGCCTGTCCTTGGTGAACTCGCCTTCCATTATGAGCAGGTTTGACGGGTCGATCGGCATGAGCTTTTCCACTCCCTTTGCAGTGCGCTGCGAAACGCCCTCCACGTATGCCTTGAGGTTGGAAAGGTCGACTTCGATCACCTTGCCAACGTGCCCCTTCCTGCCCCCTCGCATGACCTTCACCTTGTCGCCCTTGTGCAGCGGCGCGTTCCTTTTCCTGGTGGAAAGCTTGGCGCGAAGCTCCTTGGAAAGGTGCGAGCTTGCCATTTTCCTCCGCAGATGAAGCGGCGCATCGTACCTGAATTTCCTCTGCTTCCTTGCCTGTATCGAGTCCATGAACACCACATCACACTACTGCCGAGGCGATCGCAGCCACCTTGGGGAACCTGGTGGCAACCTCGCGGGCTATCACTCCTTTTATCTCGGTCCCCACGGGCAGGCCCTGGTCGTCAATCAAGACGCAGGCGTTGTCCTCGAAGGAGACCCGGGTGCCGTTGGGGCGCCTGAAGGTCTGCTTCTGCCTTACTATGAGCGCTTTCAGCACCTTCCCCTTCTGGGCGACCGTGCCTTTCTTTACCGCCACTGTCACCAAGTCGCCAATGCCGACCTTTGGGTACATGGCGCGCTTTGCCTTTGCTCCTGCTACGCCGATGATTGCCACTATCTTTGCCCCGGAGTTGTCGTTGCAGACCATCCTCGATCCGGTCTGCAGGCCCTTTGTTATGCGTCCGCCCAATCCTTTCATTTCATCAAAACCTCATCTCAAATTTCAATTTCAATCGCGCTTCACTTCGGCTTTTTTCAGCCTTTCGGCTTCCTCTTCAAGCGCGCGGCCGCCCTTCCTGTCAAGGACCACCTTGCCCGCAGCCTGCTTGATTATCCTTGTGACTATCCAGGCTTTTGTCTTGGAAATCTTCCTGCACTCGGCAACTTCCACCTCGTCCCCGAGCTTTGCCCCGATTGATTCCGGATTGTGGACAGGAAGCCGCGACTTGCTCCTAGCGAACCTCTTGTATTTGGGGAAGCTCTCCAGCGTGTCGTACTCCACTATTACCGTTTTTTTGGAGCGGTCGCTGACCACCACGCCTGTGCGCACATGGCCCCGCGCAACGATCGGGCCTTTCCTGTTTGAATTTTCCATCGACATTACCTCTTCATTTTCTTCAGCCTGTCGAAAGGCCTAAACGCAATCGATTCCCCGTCCAGCTCAGTTTTTTCCCCGCCAGGAAGGACGAATTCAAACACGCAGCCTTTTTTCGGGATGCGCCTTTCCGCGCCGTCCTTGCCCAATATCACCAGCGTGTTCTTGGTCTCGTCCACCACCCTGCCTTCTATCCCCTCGTAGGGAACGGAGAGGCTCCTTGCCACCCGCACCTCAAGGCCGATGAGCTCATGGATGCGCAGGTTCTGCGGCGTTATCACGAAAGCCACCGATCCTTTATTGCAGGCCTTCCAGGACGGTGATTGCCGACTCCGGGAAACCGAACTGCACCAGGAACTTCTTGATGTTCCTGCGCTGGTCCCCCTGCAGCACAATTATGCCGTCCTTTGCCGTCCCGCCGCACGCGAGCTTCTGCTTGAGTTCACGGCCGGTTTCCATGAGCTTGGACTTGTCAATCCCCTCGACTATGGTGACCAGCTTGCGGAACTTCTTCTTCGTCGCGTATGCGCGGATCCTCTGCGTCTCCTCCTTTTCGAGAATGTCGCAGGAGCAAATCTCCCTTATCAGGCCGCATTTCGGACAGATATCAACCAACTGCGTTCTCCTCCGGCCATATGGCCATTTATTATCCTATTCATTTTTTGGGCTCTTGATCGGCGGGTTTTTTCTTCCCCCTCTCTATGCCCAGCTTCCTTTCGTGCATTATCGTCATTATCCTCGCAACCGTCTTGCGAAGCTCGCGCAGCTTTCCCGGATTGGAGGTCCTGCCCCCCGAGGCCAGAAGGCCGCGCTCGGAATTCAGCTCCTTTTGGTATTCAAAGAGCTTGGCCGAAAGTTCGCTTTCGGAAAGCTCCCTTGCCTTGCTGCTTTTCATTATTGCCATTTTGATTACCTTACCTTCGCCTCTGCGGCGGGCGGCGCTTGTTCAGCGGCCTGGGCTGCACCTTGGGCGCGATCTCCATCGGCGTTGAAGCCGTAACGTCCTCCGCGGCTGCGATGACTTTCGGAATCTCGATTTTCGCGCCTGCCACCTTGTCAGGGAACACCGTGCCCGGGAGCACTATCCTCACCAGCACGCCGATTGCGCCTGACTTGGGGTATGCTGTGACATGCGCGACCGCCACCTGCCTTGCAGGCTCGCCGGCCTTTGGAATATAACCCGACATCACGCGGAACCGCTTGCTCCTGCCGCCTTTGGCTGCGATTTTCCCTGACGCCACTATTTCCGCGCCAAGCGCGCCTGCGCGTATCGCGTCGCGGAGCGAGGCGTGGAGAATTGCGCGGATTTTCTTGCCCATCTCTATGTAGCGGCAGATCTTTTTTGCCACAAGCCGAGGCTCGAGGTTGAGGTTGGTGGACTCCACCACTGAAATCTGCGGGTTGTCGATCTTGAATTCGTTCTTGATCGCGTCCGTGAGGTCCTGAATGCTCTTGCCCCTTTTGCCGATGACGCGCCCGGGATTTGTCACCTCGACCGCGATGCGGGTCACCATGGGCGTCCGCTGTATGGCCACGCGCGAGAATCCCGCGCGGTCCAGCTCGCGCTCCAGGAACTTGGAAACCCGGTAGCGCGTGATCGCGTCCTCGATGAACTTTTCCTCGACTTTGGTTTTGTCACCCATGTTTTCAACCTGTTATCCTCATGACTTTGCCGGAACTATGCCCGGTGATGCGGATGAGGCTTTTTTCTCTTCTGCTTTTTTTGCCTCCGCAGCCACGGCAGTCTTCGCTTCATTCGTTTTCGCAGCGTCAGCTTTTTTCTCTTCCGCTTTTTTTGGAGCATCAACTTTTTTCGCATCAGGCGCTTTTCTTGTCTTTGGGCCGTCTTTCGCCTCTGCCTTCACTTGCTTTTCCCCGAGGACAACTTCGATGAACGCCATTTCGTAATTGTGCCTTATCCGCCTCCCCTTGGGGGACATCCTCGGGTAGGTGTCGGTCTTGTTTGCGATTATGTGGACAATGGAGGTCTCGCCAAGGCCAAGCCGGATTGCGTTTGCTGAAGCGCTTTTCAGCACTTCCAGCACGAATTTCACAGACTTTACCGGAAAGCCCCCGATTTTGCCGCCCAGCTCCCTCCTGTGCCCCTTGCCCGTGCTGTGGCGCGCGTACCAGATCGCCTTTTTCTTTATGGCTGCAAGCTCCAGGAATTCTATCGCGTCCTCGGTCGGGCGGCTCCTCACGTTCCTGCACACGTTGCAAAGGTCCTTGTAGGATGCGTTTACTCCCGTAACCCTTGCGCGCGCAGTGCGCATGCCTCCCTTGCCCTGGTATGCGTATGCCATGAATCTCACTTACTTGAGCGGGATGAACTTGGACCCGCGCGTTGCGCCCACTCCTGGCCCGGAATGCAGCACCCTTCCTGTCGTGTGCGAAAAGTCCCCGAGCCGATACCCGAGCTTGTCAACCGTGATGACTACGCTCTTCCATTCCTTGCCGTTGTGAACCGCGAATGTCATGCCGAGCCAGGCAGGGATTATCACAGCCTCGCGCATGTGCGTGCGGATGACTTTCCCTGGATTGGTCGACTTTAGCTTAGATGCCTTTTTTATGAGCTTGCGAAGCTGGCCCGCCTTTGTCGTGGCCCGACGAAGAGCACGCCTTGCCCTTGAGGTCAGTAGGGGCATGAACTCCTCGATTGTTAGCCCCTCGAGCTCCTCCTTCACTTTTCCGCGGTACTTGTCAACTTTTGGCATAAGCAAAACCCCTGGTCATCACTTGTTCGCGCTTGCGAGCTTCTGCTCCTCCACGTGCGCCTTCTTGCGCCCTGTGCTCCTTGCGGCAATGTGGCCGACCTTCCTTCCAGGGGGCGCGTTCCTGGAGGTGGCGCTGCCCCTGCCCTTGTGGTGCTGCTTGCCGCCGAACGGGTGGGTGTAAGCCGACATGTGAACCCCGCGGTTCACAGGCCACTTTCGGTTCTGCGCGTGCTTCTTGTAGAAGTTGTTGCCTGCCTTGAGGAGCGGCTTTTCCAGCCTGCCCCCTCCGCAGACCACCCCGATCTGGGCGCGGCACGTGCCTTGGAGTATCAGCGTGTGCTTGGACGGAAGTTTCACATAAACAGAATCCTTTTCCCTTGAGACAATCGTCGCGTACGAGCCCGGCGCGCGCACCAATTTGCCGCCGTCACCGGGCGCCATCTCTATATTATATATCATGGAGCCTTCCGGTATTTTCGAAAGCGGAAGGCAACTCCCGAGCCCGAGCCTGGCGCTTGAGCCGCTCATGATTTCCTGGCCCTTTGCCATCCCCTCAGGGGCAAGAAGGTGCATGCGGCTCCCGTCCTCGAAAATGATGTCCATCAGAAGGGCGCCCCTGGCAGGGTCGTCCACGAATCGCAGCACTTCCCCGCGGACTGCGCCTGACTTCTCGCCATCGTCGAACTTGCGGAAGGCAAGCTCTGACTTGTAGCGGTGCGAGGGAGCCTTGTAGGCCACCGATCCCTTTCCGCGCCTTTGCTGCCGCAGTAGTTTTCCCATTTTTGCACCTTATACAATCTTGAGCTTTGCCGCAACGTCGTCGGCCTTGAAGCCTTCCTTTAGGCGGACGTACGCCCGCTTTTTTCCCGAGGGCGTGATGAGCGTGTTTACTTCGGCGACCTTGACCTCGAAGAGCTCCTCCACGTCCTTTTTTATCATGGGTTTTGTCGACTTGGTCTCGACCACGAATGTGAGGGTGTTCTGGAACTCGATCAGGCCAATCGCCTTTTCGTTCGTCACAGGGTAAAGTATTGAAGTCATGGAAATCACATTCACAATTTCGCTATTTCCGCAAGCGCGGCTTCCGTGTAGATTGCGAGCCTGCCCGCCTTTGCGCCGGGCGCCAGAAGCTCGGCAGAAAGGTCGCTTACCCTGACCGCGTCCACGCCGGGTATGTTCCTTGCTGACCTCAAAAGGGGCGCGTCCTTGGATACTGCGATTATAGCGGACTTGGGATAGACCTTGCCCCCCTTTCTTGAGCCCACGCCGCTTCTCTTCTTTCCGTTCTCCGCCCTTTGCAGGTCCTTTCTTATTAGCAGGGAAAGGGCCTTGTAAACATCCTTGGTCTTTGCAACCGACTCGAATGAATTGTCCACAACTATCGGGAGCGCGATCTCCACCTTGTGGCCGCGGGCGGCAACCACTTCCTTGTGCCCAGTCGCAGCAATTGCGGATATCAGGGCAACATGGTATTCCTTCCTGTTGAGCTTTTCGAATATGATTTTGTTCACGTGAGGCGGGTGCGCCCTCCTTCCCTTTACTGCGGAGGGGATCCTTTTCACCTTGCCCAGCCTTCCCTTGGGAAGCACCTCGCGCGGGCGGATGGCTGTGCCCTTGTTCTTGCCTGAGCCAAAGTCTTCCTTTCTTCCCCTGTATCGGGCAGACGTTTCCATGCCAGCGCGCGGGTCGTTGCCCTTGGGCTGATAATGTCTGGTCTGGTCTGAAATGGAAGCCCTTGAAATGAGGTCGAGCCTGACCTCTGCTGAAAACTGAAGCGGCAGCTCCACCTGGCGGAGCGCCTTGCCTTCAATCGAATATATGTTTGCCTTCATGAGCATCACTGCTTGGACTCCAATGAAACGTATTTCAGGTCAGGGACCTTGACTGCCGCATGGGATTTCCTCACCGCGCGCCGCAGCCGTATCAGCCTTTTTGCCGGGCCGCCTAGCGAGCCTTTGATCAGAAGGAAATCGTTCTTGACATCCCCGTAGTGCGTGAAGCCCCCTTTGGGATTTATTTCCTCGGGCTGCCCCATTTTCAAAATCCTCTTGTTGATTTCGGTCCTCTTGTGGTAGCCCATCTGCCCGGGCATGGGCACTGTGTACTGCACGTAACCCGGGTGCCAGGCGCCCAATGAGCCGATGTGCCTTCTTTTCCCGGTTGCCTTGCGCCTCTGCATCGAGGTCCCGAACCGCTTTACCGTCCCCTGCCAGCCCTTGCCGGTCGTTATCGAAATGGCGTCCAGGAACTCGCCTGGCTTGAAAACATCTGTTACCTTTATCTCCTTGCCGACAAGCGAGAGCGCATAATCGAGCTTTTCCTCTGTGTCCTTGCCGCCCACTGCAATCTCCATCCTCTCAGGCGTTTTTTTCCCGAATCCTGTGAGGGCGGGTTGGGCAAAACACAGGGCAAAAACATCATCAACGTCAGAAGCAGAGAATTTCCGGTCGGACTTTTTTTTCATTCCGATTTTCTTCAGGACTTTTTCATCGCCGCAGAGCATGTCAGAAACGACTTTTCCCGCCTTGTACCCGCGGACCCCGTACACGGCCAGGGGCGGGCATTCCAGCACCGTTGCCGAGGCGAATACCTCGTTTCCCTTTGAAGGCGACTCGGTGTCGTCTATGTACGTGAGGTGGGTCATGCCTGCCTTGTAGCCGGCAAACCCGCACAGCTTTTTTTCCGCAAAAGCCTGCCAATGCCTCACAGTGGGCATCTGCGATTCCGCCCTTTTCCTGGGCCGGAATGCGACCGAACCCTGCTTGTGGCCTGAGCGCTTTCCCATTAGAATCCCTAACAATTAAGCTTTGGCATCACGGTCACATGGTGCGGCAGGACGCCCGCCGCACAGAGGCGCACAACCAAAGGTTGCACGCCGCACCTTGTGAGTGCAAAGCTGATTCACCGCGCTTCTTCCCTGTCAAAATCCAAATGCAGGGGTGTCGGTGAGTGTCATCTTACTATCAAAGTAAGAAGTTCGTCTATATATGAGACAAGTATTTATAAAGATTGACCCCCTTGCGTGGTAAGCGCTTAAAATTCTTCTGGCAGCGACGTGAATCAGCCGCCCGAAAAGCGAGATACCGGCAGTTTTCGCAAAAAAAACCTTTTCGAAAAAGAACGCTCTCCGTCGAGCAAAAAATGCATTTTTGCCAAAAAATAATGGAAAGACATGGGATTATCGTCTGAAGACACGTCGTGGAAAGTCGTTTTTACGCCGAAA
>DUFS01000024.1 GCA_013331805.1 Microcaldota archaeon
TGTCGGCTGTGAAGCAGGTGGAATCGGCATTGGTTATGTCGCTGGTGAGCACATAGTCGGTGTTCGAATCCAGGCTGGAGCAGTCGGAGGGGAAGACTTGCGGATTCCCGCCCGCGTATGCGCCAGCGCACATGAGCGCAAGAAAGAATGCCATGGAAATGAAAAACGCCCTGTTGCCCATAGTTGCCATTGTCCCACCTCAATTTTCAGACTGCTGCCCGCAGTGAATGACAAAATTTCATAAATTCTCTTTTCCCATCACACGCCTTGAATGTGGGGTAAACAGTTTATATATGTTTGTATTGAAATGAAAAAAAACGTTGTGGGCTAATTAAGAAGTTATTGGCATTACTCCTCCTTCCGCTGCTTGGTCCATAGGAGGATGATCAGGAGCGTGGCTGGCAAAAGTGCAAAAGGAATCAGCCAGAACAGAGGCGAAGACAGGAAAAAGTCTGCCATGGATGCGAGCGTCAGGGGCGGGCTTACTTTCGGCTGGTCATAAGTCTCAATAGCCACGCTGTAAAAGCGCCTTTCCGATTCTCCTTCTGCTTTGTATATATCCGAGCAGGCGACCCGCCATTCGTGCCCGCCCAGTGGGAGCAGCTTTTTTACCTTGTATGTCTGGCCGCTTGAAAGGAGGACATCGCGGGCCGCTATGCTGCCGTCAATATATAGGTCGCATTCCAGTTTCTGGCTCACCGTGGAGGAAGCCGTAAAGGAAAATTCTGGCTGCGCATCGGTTGAGCTCACGCCGTTCTCAGGCGAAACAAGCCTCACGTCAGGAGCCTGTGCAAAAAGCGAATTTGCCAGCAATAGGGAAAACAGTAAGGCAAGGAAAACCGTCCTTCTGGCCCCCACGTGGGTATGCGCAACCGGAAGCATCGCAGTATTGATCCCGCTTGAGAATAATAATACTGCCATAAATTGATGGAAGAAAAAGAAAATGAAAAGAAAAAACAGTTTTTCCGTGAACGCTTTTGCCGCGCGAGCTGCTCCGGAGCGCGGCAAGGGGGTTCTAGTAGTCGCCGCCCATGCCGCCGCCAGGGGGCATCCCTTCCCCTCCGGGACCTGCCTGCGCGCCGCCCCTGCCCTTGGAGGCGATCATGTCGTCTATGCGAAGCAGCATCTTTGCGGCTTCCGAAGCCGATGCGATTGCCTGCGTCTTCACCTTGAGTGGCTCGAAAACGCCCAGCCCCTTCATGTCAGCAATGGCGGATGCGTAGACGTCCACCCCAAAGTGCTCGCCGCCCTCCTTCTTGTGCTTGGCGCGAAGGGAGACCAGCGCGTCAATTGCGTCCATGCCGGTGTTTTCCGCAAGCGTGCGCGGCACGATTTCAAGCGACTCGGCGAATGCCTGTATGGCAAGCTGCTCGCGGCCTCCGATTTCTGTTGCGTACTTGCCCAGCTGGACCGCAAGCTCAAGCTCGGTGGAGCCCCCGCCAGTGACATAGTGCCCCTCCTCTATTGCTGAGGAGACCGCGCCTATTGCATCCACGATGGCGCGCTCGCCCTCCGAGACCACGTGATCCGTGGAGGCGCGCACGAAAATGGTGACCGACTTTGCGTCCTTGCAGTTTTCCACGAACACCATCTTTTCGCCTGCAATGGACTTCTCGTTCACGTCGCCTGCGGCACCGAGGTCCTTTGCTGACAGGTCATCCAGGGTGGTTGCGACCTTCGCGCCTGTTGCGCGGCCGAGCTTTTCCATGTCGGACTTCTTCACGCGGCGCACGGCGGAAATGCCCTTCTTGTTCATGAAGTGCTGCGCAACGTCGTCAATGCCCTTCTGGCAGAACACCACGTTCGCGCCTGTTGCGGAGATTTTCTCCACCATGTCCTTCAGCATCTTCTCCTCCTGCGCAAGGAAGGCCTGCATCTGGTCTGGCGAGGTTATCTCGATTTTCGCGTCCACCTCGGTTTTTTCTATCTCAAGGGCGCAGTCCAGGAGCGCGATTTTGGCATTCTTGATGTTCTTGGGCATGCCCGGGTGCACGATTTCCTTGTCCACCAGCACGCCTTGGATGAGCGCGGTGTCGTTGATGTCGCCGCCTGCCTTTTTCTCAAGCTTGATGAGCTCGTCATCCACAAAGTAGGAATCATTCTTCTTCTCCGCGACCTGCGTCACCGCTGTCACCACCAGCTTGGCAAGCGCGTCCTTGTTGGTGCCAACGCCAATGGACTTGGAGCCCATGGCAATGGAAGCGATTTTCTCAAGCGTCGCCTTGTCGGAAATCGAAACCTTGGTCGCAATCTTGTTCAGGAATTCCGTGGTTTTTTTCGAGGCAAGGTCGTAGCCCTTCACTATTGTGGAGGCGTGTATGTCCTGGTCCAACAGGTCGCCTGCCTTCTTGAGCAGCATTCCGGCGAGCATGACCGCAGTGGTGGTGCCGTCGCCCACCTCCTTGTCCTGCGTCTTTGCGATTTCCACCATGATTTTTGCCGCCGGGTGCTCGACGTTCATTTCCTCGAGTATGGTCGCCCCGTCGTTCGTGATCACAATGTCCCCAAGCTCGCTCACGAGCATCTTGTCCATCCCCTTGGGCCCGAGCGTGGTGCGCACAATGTTTGCCACGGCGTACGCCACGGCGATGTTTATGCGCTGCGCGTCCCTCCCAAGCACGCGGTTGCTCCCCTCAGGAAGCACCATTACCTGTTGTCCCTCTAGATTCTTTGCCATGTTTACCACCCCAATGAACAATTCTCTCAGAATTTTTCAGCAGTGTAATGAGCAAACGCGAATTACACCTCAAAAATATTTTTGATTTGCCGATGCAGCAGATGCGCAGGCATCGGCTCATTGATCCGCAAAAACTGCTACTGCTTTGTTATTTTCCCGAACTTACCTGCAGAAAGCTGGACATTTCCCTTGTATTCCGAAACCCAGCCGTTTTCAATCTTGACCGAATCGCCCTGCGAGAACTTGTCCGCATCCTCGCCCCATAAGGACATCTGTATTTCGCCGGAGTCGTCCTTGAGCGTGGCGTTTGCCACCCGCAGCTTCTTTCCAAACTTGGTTATGACGTCGCGGGCCTCCTCCTTGGTCACAAGCTCGCCCTCCAATTCGACGTTTCCGGTCCCTGCCTTAAGTT
>DUFS01000056.1 GCA_013331805.1 Microcaldota archaeon
CTTGGTCACAAGCTCGCCCTCCACCTCGACGTTTCCGGTCCCTGCCTTAAGTTCGCTGATCTTCATCTTATCATCTCCCATAATTAGAGTAAGCTACAGTTAATTGGCAAAAAGTATTAATAGGTTGCGGAATTTTCCGAATCGACGATGGCAACGACGTGGAAAAATGGCAGCTACGTCCCCCCCTCAAAGCTTTCCGAGTATTTCTTCTGCTCGCCTGTCGGCTCCTCGAGCCTTATCCCCTGCGAGCGGAGTATGAGGCGCGCCACCGAGTCGTCGATTTCCTTTGGAACGTCCTGAACGCCCGCTGGCATCTTTTTCCCCTTTGCCAATAATTCGCAGCACAGCGCTTGGAGGGCAAATGAGCCGTCCATTATCTCGATCGGGTGGCCCTGCCCCGAGGGGCGCGCGAGGTTCACCAGCCTGCCCTCGGACAGGAGGTAGAGCGTCTTTCCTGACTTGAGCCTGTAGGCGTCGATGTTGTCCTTTATCCTTTCCACCCCCTTGCTCGATTTGCGCAGCGCAGGCTCGTTTATCTCCACGTTGAAGTGCCCTGCGTTGCAGAGTATCGCGCCGTCCTTCATGAGCGGAAAGTGCCTGCTGTCAATCACGTTGACGTTGCCTGTCGCAGTCACGAATATGTCGCCCTGGGGCGCTGCTGACTCCAGGTCCATGACGCGGAAGCCGTCGTAAAGCGCTGAAAGGCCCCGCTGCAGGCCGGACTCGTGGGGGCCAAGCGTGCCGTCTATTTCCACAACTATCACGCTCGCGCCCATTGCCTTCAAGCGTGAGGCTATGCCCCTTCCGCACCAGCCAAAGCCCACTACCACAGCGGTTTTCCCTGCAAAAAGCTTGTTGGTCGCCTGCGCGATTGCCGCAATAGTGGACTGGGCCGTGCCGAACTGGTTGTCCAGCAGGAATTTCGAATAGGCATTGTTGACTGCGAACACCGGAAGCAGGAGCTTGTTCGCTTTCTGCATTGCCTGCAGGCGCCCTATTCCGGTTGTGGTCTCCTCGCAGGCCCCCTTCACTTTTGCAAGCTCGCTTTTCCTTTTGGTGTGAAGCAGGCTGATAAGGTCGCAGCCGTCGTCCACCACGATGTCCGGCTTGCCGTCCAGCACCGCGTTGAGGCAGGAGTAGTATTCCTCGTTGGTCTGCCCTGCCCAGGCGAACACTTGGATTTTCCCCCCCTTTGCAAGCGCGGCCGCCACGCTGTCATCCGTGGTAAGAGGATTGCACGAGCCTGCGAATACTTTTGCCCCGCCGCAGGAAAGCGTCTCAAGGAGTATGCCCGTCTTTTTCTCCATGTGAAGCGCAACGCCGATTGTCATGCCGGAAAAAGGCTTTTCCTTTTCAAAGCGCTTCCTGATTTCGGCAAGCACGGGCATGTTGATTCGCGCCCAGGCAAGCTCGGCTTTTCCCCTTTCTGACAAAGAGAGGTCTTTTACCTTTGACATATCAAGCACCGGCAAAATTTGGCAGTGCAATATATATTAAGTGCGTTTGCCCGAAACTGCCTATGCAGAAAATGTCCTTCCTTGAGCTTGAAGCTGCCGTGGCAGAGCTTGCGCATCTTGAGGGCAAACGGATAGCGAAGATAAGGAGAACGGATGGCGGGATTTTCCTCTTCAAGATAGGAAGCGAGGAAGTGCTGTTCGAGCCGGGGGTGAGGCTGCATTTGACCAGGCAGGCCCTGCGAGCTTGCGAGCGGCCGGACGGCTTTGCCTCATACCTTCGCAAGAATTTCGAGGGCAAGACAGCTGCGAAGATAAGCCAGGTGCCCCGCGAGCGGATTGTTGAAATCGTTGCAAAGTCAAAGGAGAGGCTGATTTTTGAGCTTTTCAGGAAGGGCAACCTGATTGCCTGCGGGGAGGACGGCATCATAGTTTCCTGCCTTGAAATGGATACGGCGGGGGGAAGGAGGATAGCTCGCGGCGAGGCCTACCAATGCCCGAAATCAACGCCCTTCGAGCCGTCAAAGCCGGAAAAGCCGGGTTTCTTCGTCCAGCTGGACAAGAACAACGCGCCCGTTTCCTATTCGCTTGACGCATCGAAAGGCGGAAGGGAGTTTGTGTCTTTTTCCGAGGCAGCCGACTTCTATTACTCCAACCAAAGCGAGGAGAGCAAAGCCGAGTCTGACGCAAAAGAAAGGGTGAAGAAGCTGCAGGAGCGTCTGTCCAGCCAGGAAAAAATCCTGTCAGAGCTTGCGGAAAAGCGGAAAAGCGCAGCATCAGCCGGCGACGCGATTTATGAAAATTTCCAGGGAGTCGAGGAGCTCCTGCAGCTTGTGCGGCAGCTGAAAAAGTCAGGAAAGACTGAGGAGCAGATCAACAGGGAGCTGGCAGGGCACAAAGCGAAGATTTCCGGAATCTCGCTTGAGCTTCAGCTTTGACTTTTCTAACCCTCGAGGTTCATCATCTTGGCAAGCAGGTGCTTTGCCTTGGTGGTCTTGTCAACATGCACTGCGACAATGGCGACCCCCTTTTCCTTTGCAATGTAGTAGAGATTCAGCACGCTTATCTTGTTTTTAGCGAGAAGCCCGGTGAATTCAGCCATCCTTCCCGGCTCGTCCTTGAGGCGCACCACCAGTATTTCCGATTCCAGCGTCTTGTAGCCGTTGCTCTTGAGGAGGTGCACGGCCTTCCTTGCGTCCTTGACAAAGAAGGTGATTACCGCCTTGTTGTCCATGGACACCGCGGTCAGGGACTCGATGTTTATCCTGGACTTTCCAAGCAGGTACGAAATGTCTGCAAGCGCCCCGACCTGGTCATCCATTACCAGCGTTATCTGTTCCACGTCACTCGCCCTTCACAAGGTAGCCCTTGAGGAGCAGGGCTGCTTTTTTCGGCTTGTCCACGTTTATCGCGTCAAGCGTGAATCCCGAGCTTCTCGCAAGAAGATAAAGGCTTTCGATGTTCACGCCACCCTCGCTCAATATCTTGGAGATCTTGGAGAGCTCGCCCGGCTCGTCCTTCACCTTTACAATGAGTATTTCCGACTGGAGCACCTTGTAGTTGTTCGCGGAAAGGAGCCTCGTCGCCTTTTTTTCGTCCTTCACGCTGATGTTTATCATCGCCTTTCCGCCTTGCACCTCGGCCGAAAGCGACTCGATGTTTATCTTCGCCTTGCCCAGTATGAAGGATATGTCTGCAAGCACGCCGACCTTGTCATCTGCCACTATGGTAATCTGTCTCATTTCCCTCCCCCGAAAGTGTAATTTGTTGCAATGCTATTTGTTGCAATGCTTATAATATGTTGTATCTGATTCAGCCGTATCCGATTTACGCCGTGCCAAACGCTTCAAAGCCTGTAAACCTGGAGGTGCGGAACCCCAAGTATCAAGATAGCGCTTGAAACGTCCAGGCCTGCTTCCTTGGCGGCTTCAAGTGATTTTTTTCCCACCAGGTTTGCGTTTGCTGAAGAGGCAAGCGCAGACACGGCCTCCTTGTGGGTGACTTTCCTTCCCTCGTAAAATCCTGCGTGCTTTTTGAGGTCCAGCCTGATGCTGCCTGAGGAAAGCACCCTGCCGAGAAGCTCGGCATCGCAAAGCGCGGCAACCTCTCCCGAAGGCCCGGGGTGCATCTTCAGATACATGACCCGTTTCCGCAGGATAATATAATAAATTCCGCGCAAAAATCACTTGCGTGGAAAAGGCAGCTGCATTAGCAGTTTTTTCACTCTTCCTTCTTGTCGCAGGCTGCACTGGGGAAAAGCCGCAAAATCCACCTGCTATGAACGGAACGCAAGCCGCACCAAACCTGTTTTCTTTCCCAGGCTCGCCTGTTGAATTTTCTGCCACCTATAAGGTGAGCGAGGCAGGCGCAGAGGCGGTCAAGAAGGTTTGGGCATCGGGCAATAGGATGAGGATAGATGTATCGGACGGCGGCGAAGGGCTTTTCTCGCTCTATTTCCTTGGTAACAGCGCCTATTCCTGCACAAGGGTCGCAGGAAATGCCTCGTGCTTTGACGTGAGCGGAAGGGCGGGGTCTATCCCGAGCGGCATATTCCCCTGCCAGGACCTTTCAGGCGCAGCATTTGAGGGAGAGGTCGGCATTGGGAACACCTTGGGCAGGTGCTATTCCATTCCATACGGGGTTTTCTCAAAAAGGAAAATTTGCTGCACAGACAGGGGGGTGCTTGCGTACGACGAGTACAACGTGACAAGCGGAAACACTCATGTGGAGTATTTGACTGACATTTACTATTCCGCGTCCGATTCGGATTTCCTGCTGCCAGCGGAGCCGATGGCTGCGCCAGAAGAATGAGAATCACTTCTTGGGCTCAGTCAACTTCTTCTTAGTATAATTTATGCGGGCGTCAAGCTGCTCCACCACCCATGCATCGCCGGTCTCCGGATTTTTCACGGATTTGGGGTTGTATTTCGCTATGGCCTGGTAGATTTCATCTTCGCTTTTATTGCATTCAAGCGCCAGCTGCAGTATCTTGCCGACCAGATTTTTCCTGGCCTGCTCGTCAGTTACCCCCTGAACCATTTTCTTGAAATGCTCGGCGGTTTCCTTATTGGAATCGGTTTTAGTCCGGGTTTTGATCGGGACAGTCTTCTTGTCCAATATCTTCTTGTTTTTCTTTTCGTTTTTCCCTTCCTCGATTTTCTTCTTTCTCAGGAATTCCGATTCTGCCCTTTCCATGTCCCTGATGAGCGTGTTGATTATGCCCTCGACGTACTTCATCTCCTTTTTGAACGGGGGGATCTCATCGTTGACGTTTTCGTCATTCCGAAGCATCGATGCCATGTCCTCAAGGTAGGCGATCGCGACCTTGAATTTGGTGTCGCTGTAAACAGACTGCCTAAGGAGCCCGGAGAGCCTCTCGGATTCCGAAAGCAGCTCATTTTTGGCATTATAGTAGAGGTCGTTTGAAATCCTTTTGTCAAGAAGGCTTTCGCACCATTTCGAAACCAATGCAATCCTGTCCTTGATTTCCTTATAACCCGGGATGCTGTCGACTATATTCTCAATTTTCACGTTCAGGCTGTCATTCGCGCCCGAATTGTTTTTTTGGACCTGGAATACGAACATGCCGCCACCTCGTTATTGGTTTTACCATGAACTGAATATAAAATATG
>DUFS01000014.1 GCA_013331805.1 Microcaldota archaeon
CAGAAGATGTTCGGAAGGACTGTATATACCACAACAGTGGCAGAATAACTAGGGGGTAACATGGACTTAGGATGGGGGGATCCCAAGGCAAGCAAATGGGCTACAAACGTCGGCCTTATTACCAGCGACGGCCCCCACGGGCCGAACATAATGGCCGCCGAATGGACCTACTACGTTTCCTACACGCCAGCACTGATTTCAGTGCACATCGGAAGAGGTTCAAAGGATAAGGCCGGCAAAGCCACGCTTGAGAACATACGCGCCACAAAGGAGTTCGGCGTTAACCTTGCTTCGCAGGAGCAGAATGCGGTTTCCAGCATTGCGGGCAAAAGCTCTGGCAAGGAAGTTGACAAGATTTCGCTTCTCAAGGAGTACGGAGCTGAATTTTATGCAGCAAAGAAAATCAAGCCGCCCATGCTCAAAGGTGCTGCCACCAATGCCGAATGCAAAGTTAAAGATATTTTGGACATGGGAGACCACGCAATGGTGCTTGGCGAAGTGCTGGAAATCGAGTCCGATCAGTCCAAGCAGCCTCTGATTTATTCCGGAAACAAGTACTGGAAACTGGGAGAGCATATAAGCAAGCCAGCACAGGCGGAGCTAGATAGAATAGGCGCGCTGAAGGCAAAATATACGAAAAAAAGCTAGACATGGCAGCTTTCCTTTCCTTTTTTCATTGTAGTGGAATTTCGATTCCACTGCTGAAAAAGTCTGTCCGCAGACTTTTTCATCAGGTACTTCTGATGGTATCCCTCAGCCTTCCAGAAATCAGTTGCTGGAACGATTTCGGTAACGATTTTCCTGCCCGCCAATTTCCCGCCATTCATCCGCTCTTCTTTTGACTTTCTTGCAATGCTTTCCTGTTTTTTGCTGTGGAAAAAAATTACCGACCTGTATTGGGTGCCAATGTCCCAGCCCTGCCGGTTTGGCGTGGTGGGATTGTGATTTTCCCAGAATACCCTGAGCAGTTCGGGATAGCTTATTTTTCCTGGGTCAAATTCAACCTGCACTGCTTCCGCATGGCCTGTTAGCCCTGTGCAGACAAGCTCATATTTCGGATTGGCCACATTTCCCCCAGCATAGCCAACCTTAGTGGATTTCACACCGGGCAACTTCCTGAAAAGCTCCTCCACTCCCCAGAAGCAGCCTGCGGCAAATGTGGCTTTTTCGAGCTTCATGGCTTAATCCCAGCGCCAATGATTTAAAATGCGGCTACCAGCTTTTGCAGGCAAATCAGCGCAGCCATTCGCAGCTTTTTGCAAGCCTGTGTTTTGCCAGATCCTTGCTGGCAATCCACCTGCAGCCTGAATAATCCGCAAATGGATTCGCCTTATGGCTTTTTGCGCTAATCCCGAAAACCAGTGCGGGTATCCGTGTTTTCCGCCTCCTGGAGCCTATGCTGTATCTCCTTTCAAAAAGAACATCGTGGACTTGGGCGTCTATCCCTGTTGCCATTCTGAACACTTCAGCAAGCTTTGCCACAGGGTTTTCCCCTTTGAAAAGAAGGCAGCAGGGAAGTTCCACAGTTTCAGCGCCTTTCAGGCTTTTCCTGCATAAGAAAAGCGCCCTTCCGCCGTCTTCAAGGAGCCCGCAGGCAAGGGCAGAGGGGGCTTGCGAAGAGGGACCTTTCATGGATGGGCTCCCTCCCACCTGTTCAGCTCGTCAATCAGCCTTTTTGCGATTTCTTCCGTTTCCTCCGCCTTGACAGTAGCGCCGCCTACAGGCCTGTGCCCGCCTCCCCCGATTTTTTTCATGGCAGCGCCAACGTCGAATTCGCTTTTCTTCCCATAAACGTTGTGCCCGACAGAGAGCTTTACGGTGCCGTCCTCTTCATCAACTGGCATCAGCCTCACTGATGTCACAGCGCCCGGAAAAAGCGAATAAACAAGGTAATTATTGCCCCTGGGAAACCCCTTGGCAAGCCTGAGGTCCGAGAAAGCCACCCTGCCCACCATTTTCGTGTTCTCAAGAAGCATCCTTCGGAAAGTTTCAAGCTCCTGTTTCACATTTGCAGACCTTTCCGCGACCCACTCGTCTTCCAGGATTGTTTCAATCTCAGGGTTTTTTTGAATGAGATTGATCACATGGCGACGGTATCCGTCATCCTCCTTCTTTGGCGCTTCGGTTTCCAGCGTGTTAGAGAGCAGGAACCAGCCAGATGGGCTTTCAGCCTGCCCGATCGGCACCTTTCCCGAATCAATATTGTCGACTTCCCCCAATCCTTTTGCGAACTTTTCCAGATATGGATTCTCATAATGGCCGTATATCACCCTTGCGCAGCTTGGCGCAGCCCCCCAGGCGCCCTCAAACTTCAATCCTTCCCTGGGTCTGGAAGACTCATGGTGGTCAAACCACATTCCGCAGCGCCTGTCAAACGGGAGGTCGGCAATGATGTCGTTTTTTGTAAAGGGAATCCTGCCCGACTGTACTGTCCCGGGATCCACGAACCTGAATTCATCCACCTGCTCCACAATGCTGATGAGAGCCGCGGAAAATACCCCGTCCAGGTCGGTATGCGTGTAAAGTATCATAAAATAAACTCCGCACGAATCAATATAAGCCGCATCCACGGCGCAAACTGGGAATTCACCTGGTGGAAATGCTTCCGCAAGTGATCTCGCCTATAGAAACGATAATGGAATCCTTGTAGGGGCTTTTGGAAAAATCACAGTATATGTCGCTGTAAAGGGGCATGCCCATCACGCTGTCGCCGCCCAGCTTTTTCCTCGTAACAGTGTAGTCGCAAACCCACTTCAGCTCATCGTCAGGTGAAAAGCCAGAAAAATGCACCCTTGCCTCATAGTAGTAGTTGCCCAAATCCCTTTTCACTGTTGACTCGTTTATATAGCAGTTCTTCGGCGCAAGCTGCTTGTCTTTAACCACAAGCTTGGCCTCTGCACAAACTCGTTCACCTTCCTTTATCCAGACTGTTTGCTCGCCAGGCGAATTGAACTGGCACATCCTGGAACCCGAAATCAGGCCTCCGGTTGAGATTTCCCTGATTTCCTCTCCGCAATTGAAGGTGAATATGGAGTTTTGGCTGGAATATACACTGAAGCCGACTTCGGTCGAATCTCCTGCGTATATTGACTGGGGGGAAAGGGCAAGCGAGCAGGAAGATTGCGATTTTTCTGAAGTTTCCCCAGGCTGGGCGCCAACACCAGGATTTGCGCCGGTTCCAGTCCTTTCCACCTGCGCAGTGGTGGCATTCGGGCTGCCAGGCGGAGCCGGCTGCCCGTAAACAGACGGGCCTTGGCTGTTCCCTCCCAAACCTTGCGCAGCCGCACAGCCAAAAGCAAGAAGGGATATCAGGCCCAGAACAAAAATCAACGCCTTCAATTCCATGGGATTACCTCCAAACTGCCTTTCAGATTCATCTGCCCTTGAAAAAGCCAAGGATCGAACCGATCAGGCTGCCGCCTGATTTTTTTTCTTTTGAATCCGAGCCTTCCTTGCCCACAAGCACGCCTTCAAGTTCCTTCAGTTCCTCAAGCGACCTCATAAGCAACGTTTTTTCCGTCCCAGCAAGCTTTTTTCTCTTTGCCTGGATGGCCTGATTGCGTTCCCATTCCCCTTCATCCTCTTGGGCGGTTTTTCCAAGCTCTTGGAGCCTTGCCACAATTCCCCTTGCATGCCCATCCTGGCTTGACAGATAGGCAAGAGCTTCATTGGATTCGATAGGCAAAAAATCCGAGGCATGCATCGAGTCAATCATTGAAAAAAGGGGCTTCCTGCCCAATATTTCCTGCCTAAAGCCCGGCAAATCGATGCCCAGGTGGCGCATTTTCTGCTCGCTTTGCCCTGACATTTCCAGAAGCCCTGCAGCCGATTTGCCATCCAGCCCTGACTTTTTCAGGAAAGCAATAAGCGACTCAGCGTTGTTTTTATCAATGCTTGGGAACCCAAACCCTTCCAGGCTTTCAGATTTGGCTTTCTTGATAAGTTCTGCAAAAGGCATGAACTTTAGCGATCTTATGTGTTCCGCCCTCATATCCCCAATTTTCATGCGGATTTCGATCGTTTCTTCGTGCCTTTGCACCTTTTTCTCATCGATTTCTTGCTGTGCTTCGAGCCATTCCAAGTCAGAAATCTGCGCCAATAGGAAACGCTTCTTTTTTTCCAAGTGCGATTTTTGCCTGGAAATTTCCTCGTCGATTTCGTTGAGGCGCTCGCCCTTGCCGATAAGTCCCAAAAACTCGGCTGCATCATGCCTTGCCTTTTCCGGCTTTCCGGATTTCAAGAGCTTGACTATCTCGGCCATTTTCCTTCCGTGGTCCAACGTAATGTGCTTTTCTTCGAACTGCTGCACGATTTCCTTTTCAAACCTGCCCAAATCCTTGGCCTTTCTCCTCACTTTCCTTGAGAATTTGACTTTTGTCTCAAAAGCCGCCCTCTCCTTCTCGCTTTTTTTTCGCGCAATTTCGTCGATGTCCTTGATTATGTCTGAAAGGTCCCCGCACATTCCAAGAAGAAAGCCATACTCCCCGCCCCCTGCCGCAACCAGCTCAGCTTCAATTCGCGCCCTTTCGGACGCCAGCTTGCCCATTTCCGCCCTGTCCGCGATTCGAAATTTAGTTTCCTGCAATGCCACGCACCAGAAAAATGTGCAAATCAATTGTTTAAAAGGGATACCGCCATCATTGGCTCAGTTCCCCTTTTTGGCTGTCTGCTCCTTCTTGTCGGCAGCTTCCTTGGCGTTTTTTGCAATATTCGCGGTTGTGCTGGGCCACACGCTCTCTGTTGCCACCTTGTCGCTCATCCCGCCCGCCACAAGATCCTTGTATTTCTTGCGCCTGTCAAAGTGCGTCTCTTCATCGGGCTTTTCCTCAGCTAATGTCATTCTAATGCACCTCAAATCCAATACTCTTCCAAATAGATGAATTTAACAGACTTCTTTGGGGCTGGGACTATATAATGGGAGCAGTGTATGGGTAAG
>DUFS01000066.1 GCA_013331805.1 Microcaldota archaeon
CCTTGACTTTCGAGCTTTCGCGCTCCAGCTCGACTATCTGCCTGCTTCGGGCAATGTCCTTGGGGAAGTGCCTTCCGCGCATCATGAAGTTCCTTTCGTACGTTTTTGCCTCGAACTTGGAGGCTATGATGTCCGATGCGGATTCGGCGTCAAACTCCTTGCAGGAGAATATGTCCACCGACGCGTATCCCTTTTCAGGGAAGGTGTGAATGCTGATGTGCGACTCGGCAATCAGCACTATTCCCGAAACCCCCCAGTCCTCGGGCTTGAGCCCCGAATACGAGAACGTATACGGCGGCATTATCTTCGTCATCCCTATGAGGGATGGCAGCTCGTCCAAAAAACTGTAAACAAAATTCACGTCCTTCAGTTTTTTCTTGTTGCACCCATACATGTCCATGGTCAAGTGCGGTCCAAACATTTCAATTGTCCTCCCTTTCTTCCGCTGGAAGAAAAGCGTTTTCTATTTAAATAAATCAAGTTTATAAATGTTTGCCGCAAAGGGAAAATAAACGTAATTATAATCGCTTTTGGCTCAAAAATAGGCTCTATAAACCTTTTTATTGAAAAAAAGAGCCTTAATAGCTGTTTTTTCTTAATTAGGCATCTCAATAGGCATTTTAGCCCAATTTAGTCTTGATTTCCTCGATTTAATCGAAAAAGGCACTCTAATGGTCATTTTTAATCAAATCGCGCCTCTTATAGCTCATTTTAATCGCATTTCGAGGTGATCTGAAAATGTCGCAGATGGGACATTTATCAGCAAACGAGGTTTTCGGAAAACCAGCATCTTTTTTCCCAGACTGCTACAAATATAATATTCTCATGGAAAATTCCGGCATGAGCAACTGCATCAAGTGCGGCAAGACGCTCGAGGAATTCGACGTGGGGGGCGACATGATCTGCATGAGCTGCGAAGCCGCGGGAAGCGCGCATGGCACCGGAACCGATGTGCCCTGCCAGCGGTGCGGAATGTACCTCCCTTCAACCGAGCTTAAGATGTGGAACTCGAGGCTCTTTTGCAATTACTGCATAATGGACATACAGGACGAGGAGCGCAGGATGCAAGGCGAGAGGCGCCACATAGAGCGTGCGCCTGACACGCCGCCCGAGCAATCCTTCCGCGGCTCCGGAGCCTGCGAACGCTGCGGAAAGCAGACCGACACGCTCTACTCGTTTTCCGGGAAAAAGCTCTGCATGACCTGCTACAATGACGCTTCCTCATCAGGAGCCCCGCCATCGGACAAGCCCTCGATGTTCGGTCAGATAATCAGGGGGGCGGCGGGCGCGCTTGGCATGAGAAAACAGCCGAAGCTCATCACAAGAGAGGAGCAAGGAGCGCGGGAGATCGTCTTCGACCTTCGCAGGCGCCAGATGGTGGATAGGCGCGTTGGCGTAGAGGCGGCAAGCCCGCTTGGCGAGGGCAAGCAAGGTGAGAAGAAGGGCAAGCCCTCCGAAAAATCGAAAAAGTCCTTCTTTGGCCTTTTCGGCGGCAAAAATGACTAGCCTTTCAGGGCCTTCCTCACGCTTCCGGATGTTGTAATGGGCTCCAGCCTGCACGTTTTCCCCTCCCATTCGTGCATGCAGGCCATGCAGAATATCGCCTTGTCATTGCCGCCACGCGCGCAGCGGATTATTCCCCTGCCGCTTTTCTGGTCGTATTCCACGAGCTTGAATGCAAGTTCCGAAATCCCAAGCTCCCCGTAAAATGACAGGAAATGCTCATGTATGATTTTCCTTGCTGCATCCGTCGAGGGGGGCATCCCAGCTACTGAAAGGGAGAATGAGACATACCTCCTCTTGAACCGCCCCGATGGCTTCATGCCCTCACCAGCCTTTCAGAGCATTCCTTTGCCAGGGTCATTTCCTGCTCAGTCATGCCGAGGACGGCCATAAAAGACTCAAGCTCGCGCGCAGTCCTGACTGAATTGGCATCGGCCGCAAGCGTGCACACCAAAAGTCCGCAGCCTGACTTCCTGCATGAAGAGAGGGCAAGCCTCATTTTGGAAAGCATAATGCCGCGCCGGAAACCTTTTTCGCGCAGGATATCCGAGAGAGAAAAAACAACCGATCCGCCCACGCCTGCCAGCTCCTTTATCGCGCCCTCATCAATCTCGTAGCTCTTCGAATAAAGGATTGCATTTTTCATTCTGCACTGCGCCCTCGTTTCTCCAGGATTTTTCGGCTGGAAGAAATTCTTCAAGGCTGAAAATGGCACTGCCTCCACTATTCCAGCTTCTTTTGGCAATTTTTCCGCAGCCACAAGGTCGATCATATTACTGCCTCATGCGGCCCTTTTTTGCAGCAGAGGTCAATCCCCTGAAAGCCCTTCCCTTGGGCGCGCCAGGCACCATCAACCTGTCAGCCATTATTACCTCGAAATATTTCTTGGTGCCGTCCTGGCCCACCCAGTAAGAGTTGAGCACCTCGAGATTCCTGAAAACGCGCGCGGCCTTTTCCTCAGCCGACCTCTGCAGCGACTTTCCGGGCGAAAGGTAGGCGACGTTTTTCGCAGGCTTCCTGCCGCCCCAGGGATGCGGGCGCTTCCTGCTTCCCCTCCCAACTGCAACTCGCGCCATGAAAAAGCCCTGCGCAGCCTTGTAGCCAAGCTCCCTTGCGCGGGACAGGTTGGTGGGCCTTTCTATCCTGCAAACAGTGCCGAGCTTTCTCCAGGAGGAGATGCGCTTCCTCAATATGTCGCTCCTTTCCTTGTATTCCTTCTGGAAGGCTTCCTTGATATACTTGTACATTCCCATCTTATCACCGCGTTTTGTTTTTGTAGTGGAATTCCCATATTCAGCATCGAGCTTTGCTCGATGTCTGATGCATTTTCCTGATGGAAAATGCACATCCACTGCGGACAAAGCTTTGCGAAGCTTTGTCCTTTCCTCTTGGCCACTGTTCAGGTAACGAACCCCACTCACAAGGTGTGGCAAGCCGCCCGAAGGCAGCGTATGCGCAGTAAAAGGTTTTGCGCCACACCTTGTGACATCCAATGGCTGTTGAGTTCTGCCGCAAAACCTATAAGAAGCTTGCGCCGTCATCATTTCCGCATGGTATCCCCGTTCAAGCTGATAGGGTATATTCTCCAGATCGCTGGGATGCTGATAATGTTCTTCGGCTTTTTCATGCTGATTCTGGACATACAAAAGGTTGTCTCAAGAGTGTCTTCTGACGTATCTTCGCAATCAGGGACGCTTGGCAGGCCTCCTTCATGCGATCCCAAGGCAGACGAGCTTTGCGGGATTGACATGACACAGGAAGGCGCTACCGAGAAGGTATTCTCAAAAAAGATCTATAATTTCCTCTTCTACCTCGGAATTGGCCTGTTCATCATGATTCTTGGCGTCATATTCCGCTCAATGGAAGAAATCTCCACAGCGCTTTCTGGCTTGAAGAAAAAGGATGAGAAGGTCAGGGTGCCTGTCGGAACATGGTATGGCCCAAAGGGCAGGGGGCCAATTTCCCGCTAGAGCTCCACCCTGTAAGTCTTTTCCCTGTAGACTATCGAGCCGCCCTCGAGCGTGCGTTCGCCCAGCCTCAGAAGAAGGGCGTTTCCAGATTTTTCATACGAGCCCAGCACATGGGTTTCGCCAAGCTCGGCCTTGCCAAGCGATGTGAGCGGGACCATTTCCTCAAGCGCGAAGCGCAGCGAGGAAGTGAGCGGGACACGTTCCACGCGGTCCGCAGTGCGAAGCGTCAGGTGCTTGTGGTCCAAAAACAGCCTGCCTTTCCCAGACCGCTTCATGAATGATGAGATCTCCCTTTTGGCTTCAGTTATCTTTTTCCTGAGGCGCAGTTTTGTGATCCTCTCAAATGCCCTGCCAATGTTCCCCCTAAGATTCCTCACCTTCCCTTTCGCTTCGTCAACCTTGGCATGCGTATGGTGCCTTCTTGAAGTAAGATACGAGCGCAGCCTCATCAGCCGCATGTGGCATAATCGGGCGTGCTTCCTGAAAGTCAAAAGCGCGCTTCTTGCCTCCAGCGCATCGTGGCTTTCGGACGAGGATTTGATTTTTTTCATATGCGCGGAAAGGGATGCAAGGCCAGCCCTGGCTTTTTCGAATTCGCCCGCCCACCTGTCCTCGGTGTCAGAAAGTGCGGCGCCCAGGGCCATTTCTTCAGCCTCGGCAATAAGGGAGTCCACGTTGTCTGCGATGACTGCAGTCTCATTGAGGTCAAAGTCGGAATCCGCATCCTGCTTTTTTTTCGCAAGGTCTAGCTGCTCTTCTATGTGCGCCATCTTCACATGGAAATCCTGAACGCCTTCGGAAGCCCGCATGAACGAGTCGAAAACCGCCTCAGTGTCAGCCTGCAGGCTGGAGCATATCTTCTCGCAGGACTCTATTGCGCCGGCCGCCACTGGCATGGCTATCTTGTATGATTTGGACTTTATTAAACTTGCTCTGTCGCGAAGTCC
>DUFS01000011.1 GCA_013331805.1 Microcaldota archaeon
ACCATGAACTGAATATAAAATATGCGGATCAGCCTTTCATTGCCCACTTGAGGTACTCCCTGCTGCCTTTTTTTACCTCGATGGCGATTATCTGGGGGAGCGAGTAAGGGTGGAGTTCTTTTATCCTTCTTTCAACTTTGCGGTATTTGCCGTACACAATCTTGAGCTCGAGCGCATGTTCCTTCTCCTGGCAGAGCTTTCCCTTCCAGACGAAGAAGGATTCGCAAGGGTACACGCTTGCGCAGGCCGAGAGCTTTTCCTTAACAAGNNCGACAATGGTTAAGACGTCGCTCTTACACAGCGAAGACTCGGAGTTCGATTCTCCGCGGGCCCATCCCTCTTTTTCCCATCCCCATGCGCAAACCTTATATATCATCGAGGTGAAACCAGCTCGGTGATCGAAAATGGGTTATGAACGCTTGCTGGACCAGCTGCAGACTAGCAGTTCTGGCTTTGTCGGCAACATGCTCGAAGGGCTGATTGCGTTTTGTATTTTTGTGGCCGTGATGTTTGCCGGCCTCTGGGTCGCGCAGATGCTCGGCCTTGTCATGAAAAGATTTCTAAGCAAACTCGGTGTGGAAAAATTCCTGCAGGGCCACGGGGTACACGACGCATTCGTGGGCTTCACCTTCTCTGCCATCGTGGTTTCCCTCCTGAAGATCTATGTGGCAGTGGCATTCCTGGGGATTGCCGCCGACCTTGTCAGGGTGCCCATGATAACCTTCCTTGCAGCGCAGGCGATCGGCTACCTGCCCTCGCTCATCCAGGGCCTGATAATACTGCTTGCTGGGCTGATCGCAGGGGACTACATAACTGACAGGATAAAGGAGCACAAGAAGATGCCCTTTGCCAATTCTGTGGCGATCGTGATCGAGCTTTTCATTGCCTACAACGCGCTCGTGATCGCAATGCCGCTTCTGCTTCCTGCGGCCGACCCGTCGCTTCTCATCTGGTCCTTCCTCATCATGCTTGCGGCGTTCGGAATCGCGCTCGGCTTCGGCGCGGCAATCGCATTCGGGCTTGGCATGAAGGACGCGGTGGCTGACGTTGCAAAGAAGCACAAGAGCAAGATTGACAGCCTGCTGTAGATGGCTGTCTTCCCTTTTCTTTTTTTCTTTCCTTCCTTTCCGCCAGCAATAACTAGGGCAGCAGCTTTTCCAGCTCCTGGCGGTTTGCCGCAACAAATGCCAATTTGCCGTTCGAAAGCGCAATCTTGATCCTGACGTTCTCAGCATCCGGCAGCGCGAGTGACTTTTCAAACAAGGCAACTTCCCCCCTGCTTTCGAAAACAACCGCCCGCCTTGCTTTTCCCATCCTTCCAAGCACGGCTTTTTTCCCGGAAAATAATGCAAGCTCCAGGCCCGCCTTCTTCACGCTTATCGTCCTTCCCCCCTTAAACGGAATGCCGCGCTCCAGGAGCAGGTCGTGGATGAGGCGGAGGCTTCTCGCTTCTTCTGCCGTAAATCCTTTCAGGCGGCTTTTGGGGATGAAAAATTCTTCTGACTCTGAGAAAATGCCCAGGTCCACAAGCTCCTGCAATGCCTCTTGCGCGCTTTGGGAATTGATGGCCGTCCCCTTTTTCTCGCCAAGCAAGGCAGGCAGCTCGCCCGAAATCTCCCCTGCGCTGCAAGGCAGGAAAAAGCCGCCGATTTTCCTGTCAAATGCCGCCCATGCAGACAGCAGGTCAGAGGGCGACGCGAAAACCTGCCTGGTTTCGCCCTGCGCCCTGTGCGGAAAGGTAATCCTATACCTTGTCTTCCTCCTTGCCCGGAGCAGCAAAAAAACTGCTGCAAGGAAGGCAAGCGCAGGTATGCCCAGCCGCACGTACGACTCGAAGAGCCCGCCCCCTTCAGCAATGAATCCGTGGCTTGCGGCCAAGCCCCTGTATGAAAAATGCAGCGTATGGCTGCCTGCCGGGGGAGCCGCATAAACAACAAGCGTGCCGTTCGAGGAATAGTAGTCCTTTGGCTCTCCGCTGTCCATCCGCACAGACACGATTCCGTTGATGGGCATGCCTCCGAACTTTGCACCATACTCCAGCCTGTTCCCCTGCTGCGACACAGGGAAGACATCGAATCCTGCGGACTCGAAGAAGGCTTTTGCATGCTCCCTGCCAAACTGGTCTGAAATCACCAGCACGTATTTCCCGCCAGAAGGAGCCGCAATTGAAAAAACGCTCGCCCATCCGCCGCTTATCTTCCCTCCGGGGATTTCCTGCCTGGCAACTTCGGTTTTGCCTTTGAGAGTGGAGGCATGGAATCGAAGGCTCCGCCCCAATTCCGACCCCGAGGGAAGCGAGAACTCGAATGCTCCCTTTTCCCCTGCAAGAAGGGATACGGGCCCTTTCAGCCTTCCCGCGGGCGACTCAAGCCCAAAGCTGTCAGAGGACCTGCACGCGCCCGAATCGGAGATGAAAACCGCCCTGCAGTATGCCTTGCTTGAATTGATTGGCACAATGAAGGTGAGGTTGCCGCCAGAGGTTTCCGCTGACAAGCCATTCGCGCCGCCTGGAAGCATGGCTGCCATGGCTGCCTCGGATGCCGCCTGCTTCTCCTCGCCAGGCTCGATTGCCACTTCCCCAATATCCTGGGAGCCGCTGCCCTGCTCCAGGCTCATGTTTTCCGAAATGAGCCTGCCAGGAAGCGACACAAGGGCAACCGCGCGGCTGTTCTGCGCAGTGATTTCTTGATAATTTTCGGAAATTTTCTTTGGAATCGCCCCTGTCGGCGCGATTATGACCGAGTTTCTGGAGCTGAGTGCATCCTGCAGGCCCGCAGTGCGCGAGGAAAAGCCGCACCGCGAAAGCGCGGCAGCCACCTGTTCGCCCAAGGCGCCCCCAATCCCAGGAGCGGCAGGATGCGAAAGGATGAGCATGTTCTTCTGCAACTCTGCTCCGCTGCAAAAAATCCTGACCTTGCCCTCTTCCCATTCTGGATAAAGGTATACGCCAAGCACTGCTGCCTTTCCGTTCCCGGAATCGGCAAGGTGCGCCGAATAAAATCCGAAAGAGACCTGGCCCGCGCTTTCATTGCTGGCTGGCGGCTGCGGCTCCGCAGCCTCATTTCCGGCACTGTCTGTGAGGAAAAGCAGGGCAAATAGCAGGATAAAAAGCGCGGCGAGCGCAATTCCCACCAGATTGCGCATGCACTTGTTTCGGATGGGAAAAAATAAGCTACTTTCTCCTCCACAGCGTGGTTCCGTCTTTCCTGTCCTCCAATATTACCCCGGCTTCGGATAGCTCCTTTCTTATCCTGTCCGAGGTTGCAAAGTCCTTGGACCTCCTCGCGGAGTCCCGCAGGGAAATGGCCCTTAGTATTTCCTTTTCCGGAATCATTTCGGCCTTGCCCTTGATCGGGGCGAGATTGAAAAGCGCAAGCAGCCTGCCAAGGACCCCCGCTGCCTGCCCCACCTCATCCTCGCTTGCGCTCCCCTGGGAAACCGCGCCCGAAATCCTTTTTGCAAGGGAAAACAGGCACACAACCGCATTCGGAGTGTCAAAGTCGTCGTCCATCCTTTCCAAGAATTCCTTTTCAGCCAGCTTGGCTTCCTCAAGCAGACCTGTTTTTGCTGTTCCGGATGAGGAATAGCTCCTTGCTGCAAGAACCGCCGAGTGGAGCGAGGAAAGCGAGCTTTCTGCGGACCTTACCGCCTCTTCTGAAAAGTCAATGGGCGAGCGGTAGTGCGAAAGGGCAAAGAGCATGCGTATCGCCTGCGGGGAAAACTTCTTCAGCCCATCTTCTATAGTGACGAAGTTGCCGACAGACTTTGCCATCTTCTCCCCGTTCACTGTGAGGAAACCCGTGTGCATCCAGAGCCGCACGAACTTCTTTCCAGTGGCGGCCTCTGACTGGGCTATCTCGTTTTCGTGGTGCGGGAATATGAGGTCGCGCGCTCCCCCGTGTATGTCCAGCGTGTCCCCCAGGCGCGAGGTGGACATCGCAGAGCACTCGATGTGCCAGCCCGGCCTTCCCCTTCCCCAGGGGGAGTCAAAGGTGACCCCTTCCTCCTCGCCCAGTTTCCAAAGCGCGAAGTCCTGGGGGTTTTTCTTCTTCTCGTCCACCTCGATCCTTGCGCCTGCCTTTATTTCACTTGGGGACTGGCCTGAAAGCGAGCCGTAGGGCTGGAACTTGAGAACGTCGAAATAAACGCCGGATTCTGTTGCATAGGCAAAGCCGTTCTTCTCAATCTTTCCAATAAGTGAAATGATCTCAGGAATGCACTCGCTCACCTTTGGGGAGGAGTCGGGCCTCATTGCCCCGAGCTTTTCGAACTCCAGCTCGGACTCCTTCCCGAACTTTTCCGAAAGCTGCAGGGGGGGCATCTTCCTTTCCTTGGCGCGCTTGATGATCTTGTCGTCTATGTCAGTGACGTTCTGGACATATGTTACCTTGAAACCCCTGAACAGGAAGTAGCGCCTGATGATGTCAAAGGAGACTATTGTCCTTGCGTGCCCCAGGTGGGATTTGTCGTAAGGGGTTATTCCGCACACGTACATCCTGACGTGCCTGTTTTCCTGCGGAAGGAACTCCTCCTTTTTCCCTGAAAGGGTGTTGTATATCCTCATCAATTCGCACCAGGTGGGTTTTTTTGCAAAGAAGGGTTAATAGCGCTTGCTTGGGGCTTCCTGGCTGCGAAAGCCTAGGCCTGGTTTATCTCCTCTTCCAATTTGCGCAGGGCGGCCGGATTTGCCAACTTTATCGAGAGCCTGGACATGACCTCTTTTTCATGGCTGATTGAGGCAACAAGGTCCTTGCCACCAGGCTCTGGGCCGGCCTCCTTTTTTGCCTCCAAGGCCATCCGGTTCACGAAATCGTCCACTGTCGCGTGATTTTTTTGGCGCAATTCATTCAGCTTTTCCCCTGCGTTTTCAATTCGGAGATTGTCTGCCGGGCCAGACACCGGCTGGCCAGAAGAGCCGCTTTTTCCCTCCCGCATCGCCATGAAGCCGGACTTGGGCTCGGAAGATTCGGGCTTTTTCGCCATGGCATTCTGGATTATCTCATTTAGGACGTTTGCAACCGAGGGCTTTTTCACCATGTCCTGGCTCATTTCAGACCGCCCTTATCTCCACTGTCTTTTTCGCGTAATTCTGCACGTGCGAGTAGTCGCGGTAGTGGTGGCTGACCACAATGAGGATGGAATAGACCCCTGCTGGAGTCTGGCTGGAGGAGGAGACCGAGAAGCTCACCGTCTTTTCCTTCTTTGCCGGAAGCTCGCCGATCCTGATCTCCTTTATCCTGGTGATGCCGAGGTTCTCAAAGCCCAGCGAGGGCGGCACCTCTGCGGAAACCGATACCATGATCTGGGAATCGGTCACATTCTTGACCGCAACCAGCACCTCAAGCGAGCTTTCCTTCCTGGCGTTCAGCCTGACCGGCCGAAGCGAGGTGGATATGTTGAAGGGAAGCCCTGGGACGGCGGCAGCCTCCTCGCCTTTCCCCAATAACCCGTCCAAAACGCCCATGTTCTCGCCTCCTTTGTAATCACGCTATCTTTTCTTTCCAGCCTTCCCCTTTGCACGGGCATGGCTTTCGGCATGCTCGTGGTGATGGTGGCGGCGGACCGTTTCCGCTATGTGCTGGAAGTGCGGCACGTCGTCAAGCGCAAGGGCGAAGAACACGTAGAGCATGGAAAAGAGAGAGCCTATCTCGAACATTGAGGAAAGCGCGCGAGACATGCTCATCGAAAGCCCAATCTCGGTCCCGAAAAGCTCAAGCGTGAAGCCTATTGCAAACCCAACTGCGGCAAGCCCCAGCATGCCAGTGTGCTTGACCGCCATCCACTTGGCATAAAGGAAATGCCCTGCCAGGTGCTTTTTTGCCCTGTCCCAGTAAACCTTGTAATATAGGAAGAGAAATACCGCGAGGATCGCCAGCACGGCCTTTACCAGAAGAAGGGAGGAGATAACCTCTGAAGAGTCCAATACGGCTGCCATGGTGTTTCTTCGGGGGCAAATAATTAATCCCTTTGCCTCTATGAGAGCTTAACGCAAAAATCAGCCAAAAGGTGGGAAAAATAGCCGACCGCAAACGCTGCGGCAAAAAATCCCCCGAAAATCAAAAGAAGCGCAAGGGAAACCGCAAAAAGGAAGAGCAGGCCGTGCATTATTCCCCTGTGGCGCGGGCGGACGAGCCGGTCAAGGCCAAACAGGGCCAAAAGCATGAGCGCTGCAAAAA
>DUFS01000057.1 GCA_013331805.1 Microcaldota archaeon
TATATAGATTTCGGCAGGGGAAGGGAAAAGGCAATGCTTGCGCTAAGGAAGCAAAAAATTGCGCGCTTCAGGAATTGGACAGGAAAGAGTGAAAAAAGCCTCACACCCTTGCGACACTTCTATACTACTCCAATCAATCTATCTTCTTCCGGTCAGAAGACCAGATTCCCAATAGTTGATTATATTGGAGGTGATCTATCCGCAGGTTCCCCTACGGATACCTTGTTACGACTTAGCCCCCCTCACCTATCTCTGGTTCGACAGCGCCAAGAAGCGCAGCCTCACCAAAAACAAGCTTGGGTGACTTGACGGGCGGTGTGTGCAAGGAGCGGGGACGTATTCACCGCTCGAATCCACTCTTCGATATTTCGCCTGCGAGCTTCTCTAACTCGTCTTCAAAAAATAGCGAGTCGAATTCTTCTTTCAAAATAAGCCTTTCCGAGTTCGCCATAGTTGCGTCCCGGTTTATTACTGCAAACAGCTTCGCCTTTGGATAAAATCTCTTTATCCTCAGCGCCTTGTATGCAAGCTCGGCTATCAGCGCCTTCGTCCTGTATTTTGTAGTAAGGTGTTTTGCCTCTATGACTGTTGGCAGGCCCCCCAATACAAAATCACAAACAAAAGTGATTTTACCGACATAGATTGGCTTATGCATCTGAAAATCTATCCCTTGTTTTCGCAAAACAGTGGCTATCTTCTTCTCTTGAGGAGTTGGCTTTTGAGATTCTGCACTCCTTACAGAATTCCTGCCAACTGCTTTAAGGGCCATTTTTCGGGCATATTCGCCCTTGAATCTCCCTTTGTTGGCAATTTCTATCTCAAGGCGCATTATCTCGTTCAGCTCAACTTTCTGAAGATTCATCTTGCGGATAGACAAGGCAATCTTTTCCGCTTCAGACTTGCTTATGCCATGGATAAAGCCTCGTTCAATTGCGCTTACCCATTGTTGGTTTTTTCCAATGAGTGCAGCAAACGAACGCTGGTCGCATCCAGACATCAGCCTGAAGATTTTGATTGCCTTAGGATATTTCACAAACACCGAATTGTTGATGCTCGCAAAATTTCCCGTTTCATCAGCTGTTTTGCCGAATAGACTTTCGATTTCGTGCTTCATTAGTATCCGCTAATTTTATAGCGGCAACTAATATAAGCGTTTCGCCGAAATATCGATGATTGATGACAAGCGATTACTAGGGATTCCAGCTTCATGGGGGCGGGTTACAGCCCCCAATCCGAACTTCGGCCAAGTTTGTGAGATTCGCTTCTCCTTTCGGAGTCGCAGCCCATTGTCTTGGTCATTGTATGCCACGTTAGGCCCCACGCCGTTAACTTTCTCGGATGAGTGAAACCAACGGCATTCATGTATTCCCCAGCGTTCTTAAAACCAGTGACCGCAAAACCGTGCATGTTTCCGGAGTTCCATTTTGAAAACCGGACGCCGAATTTTTCCATCATTGCGCAAATCTCATCCCGAATGGGTGAATTTGCAACCTGCATGGAAATTTTCGGATATATATAATTCTTTTTCTCCCGTTTCAGAAGCAATCTGGTGACGCACCCTTCTGCATCCATCCAGCCCCTGATGTAAGAGCGCTGAATTTCCTCGCTGCCTCGCAATATCCAATCTGGAGTTTTCATTACGAGTGTCTTCTTTCCAGATGGTATCCCGAGGCTTATGAGAAATTCGGCGATTTTCTTTGAGCGTAAGCGCGTCCTGAAAGTTGTCCTTCTCAGGTGCGTTTTCATCGGTGAGACTCTTGGTCGCATTCCGAAGCATTCTTCAAAAAGCGGCGCAATTACAGTCTGATGAAACTCCAAACAGCTGTCAACTACGTGTATGGAATAGTCTCCTTTGCTTACGCAAATGCATCCGTCCCCTCCTATCAAACCAACCAAGTAAGCCAGTTTGCTATTCATAAGGTAAGAGAGTATTTTTTGGTTTAAGAACTTTCTGGGGGTATCTTGCCGGTGGCTCTAAATGTTAACGACACAGTGTAGCCCGGAGAATTCGGGCCATACTGACCTACCGTCGCCCTCTCCTTCCTCCCACTTAACGCGGGCAGTCCGCATAGGGTGCATCTCCCCCGGAGGGGAAATTGGCAACTATGCGCAAGGGTCTCGCTCGTTACTCGACTTAACGAGACAGTTTGTGCATCGCAGATACGAACCTCAGATGCTTCCGCACCCGCGATATCGCACCACGAGCTGACGATGGCCATGCAGCACCTCTCGGCTCGTNNTTCCTTTGAGTTTCAACCTTGCGGCCGTACTCCCCAGGTGGCAGACTTAACACCTACGCTACAGCACTGCTAAAGCCCGAAGCTTCAGCAACACCACAGTCTGCATAATTTACTGCTAGGGCTACTCGGGTTTTTAGTGTCACTTGAGAAAATTCGCCATTCTCTTTTTCTTCGACGGATGCCTAAAAGAAACATACCTTGCAAATTTATGCAAGTCGTCTTTTCCATAGATGTATAATTCGTACTCAGGATTTATGTGCCTCTTCCTGATGTACTTGCTGTAATCTACTCCAATGCCCCCCAAAAATTCGCCTAGGAATTCAAAGACGCTTTTCGAAGTGGTCGAGATGTTGAGCTCGGCTTGTCGCCTTTTGACGCAGCCTTCTGCATCAAAAAGACCTCCGACATATTCTGCCTGCAAATGCCTGCCAAGTTTTTCCATATAGGCTGGCACACGCAAGTTCTGCCTAACTGCACCCTTTGGCACTTCCATGACCTCATTCAGAAAACGATACACAAGCACACTTTTTGTGTGGCTGTAATGCGTGTTTCTGTTTATATCGTGGAAAATGTTTGGCGACAAACCAAAGACAGATTTGAAAATTCCACCTATTGTTTTGTGGAATTCCCTGTTTTGGTCCGTTAGCAAAACCCTTCCGCCAGACATGTTTCCATCGCCGTGCAAAAGGCCAAGCAGCCTGCACAGCTCCGGAGTTATCTTGGTCGGAAGGCGAACCTTCAAAAGGGGCTTCTTACGCCCTTTTTTCATCAGGTTTCTTACCCGGCGCTCTAATCTCATTGATAGATTTATCCGTCAGTATTTGTTAGCGTTTCTCAAGTGCTCATATCTAATCCGATTTGAACCCAACGGAGAAGATTTTCAATACAAACATTCGCAGAAGACATTTTCAACAGCATTCGGGGAGCCGCAATGGCTAGATACGCCGTAGTAGCATTCCCTTCATTAGCCTTTCAATGTCACCTGTTCATCACTAGTACCTCTTCTCAGCCGATTCGTTCTCCTAGCCTTCGACCCTCACTGTCAGACGCGTTTTGGTCAGGCGCCTTCGCCATTTACCAAATCGGATTCGTAAAAAATTCGAGTCCGAATTTCTGGTAGTCCTTACAGGATCAACTGATTTTACCCATACCCCGTAAGTACTCCTGACCTCCCCCGCTCTCAAGCCTGCCAGTATCCACTGCACGCCTTGAGGTTGAGCCCCAAGATTTCACAGTGGACTTAACAGGCCAGCTACGGTCTCTTTAGACCCAATATTCGTGGGCACCACTCGTTCTGCCAGTATTACCGCGTACCGTGCGCATTGTGCGGATAGCACATGGCGGCTGGCACTGGTCTTACCCAGAACTTATTCTCCAACCGGTTTAGGGTTGGCAAAAGACAGTCGGCAAAAGCCGGCTGCCACTCAGAGTTCCCTTATCACGCTTTCGCGCATTGTAAAGGTTTCGCGCCTGCTGCATCCCGTAGGACTAGGGCCCTTGTCTCAGTGCCCTTCTCGGGGCGCCAACTCCCATTGCCCCTACTGATTATCGGCTTGGTGAGCCGTTACCTCACCAACTACCTAATCAGGAGCAGTCTCATCCTTCGGCGCAACGGCTCCAATTCACCGCGCGTTTTGCCCACCAAGCATTCCAGCATAGGTGGGCCATCCGGAATTGACCTCAGTTTCCCGAGGGTATGCCGGTCCGAAGGGCAGATTGACTACTTGTTACTGAGCCGTACACCGTCCGGCGAAGTCGCCGGGCAGATTTGCATGGCTTAGGCGTACTCTGATAGCAGTGTCCTCCAGCAGGATCAACTGGAGTCATAGAAGTAAACTTATCCTCGTTCGCAAAGTTCTGATACTTAAATATCAGCGGTCAAGCACTCTAATCGCTCTTTCCTTGTATTTACCTGAAGCGTGCGTCGAACGCGAAAGGATCGCATTCCCATGGTTTGGCGGCAAAGCGAGATNNTAAGCCAATTCAGTTCCGGTATGCCCAAATAGGCATCAGCAAACATGACTCGTCCGCGCATCGCCAGCGGACAAAACTCGCGTCGTCTACTATATTGAGGAGAGTTTAAATAGCTTGCTCCGGTCCTCGCATTCTCCATGTTCTTCTAGACCGGCCCTTGCGAACGCCAAAAAACTGGCCTACTTCTTCCTGCGCTTCCTTCCAAGCTGCTCGCCCAGCCTCAGGGCGTATTCCTTCATCTGCCTAAGCTCCACTAGCCTGTAGCGCTCTGACATTTTCTTCACTTCCCAGGCTGCGAAGAAAATCACGAAGCTGAGGATTACGAACACGCCGGAGGAGAAACCCAGGAAGTCGTCGGCTGAGGCCTGATAAATGCCGAACGCCCATGCTGCCGCGGCTATCCTGTGAAACGCTATGATGCCAGCAGCCACTGCGAGGAGGGTCCAGCCTATGGAGGCAGGGTGGTATTTGCTCCTGACCTGGAGCGAGAAATAGAATGCCAGCGAGGAAAGGCGCGGCTGAAAAGTATCGCGGCGGCTCGATAAAATTATCCGAGTTCAAGGGCATTGTGTCATCGATCTGGATAAACCTGAACGAGACGCCCCTAAACGAATTCCTCAAATCAATAAAAAATTCGCGCAACATTGAAGACGGGCTGATGGGGAGTGAAGTTAAAATTGCGCTTTTCAAAATAAAGCGGCTCAATGATGATCGCGCGATATCCCAAAAAGCCCTAATGAACGATAAAAAATTCCCGACCAAAGGAAAACCGGTTTCCCAGGCCGTTTTGGATATGAGGAAAAGTAAGACGCCGTTCGATTACAAGCACAGTATCTAGGGCTTGACCCTTACCCTGTCCCGCGGGAAGAGCACCGCCTCGCGGATGTTGTGCAAGCCGCACACCTTCATTGTCAGCCTGTCCAATCCGATTGACCAGCCTGCGTGCGGGGGCGCCCCTACCCTGAAGGCGTTTATGTAGAATTCGAAGTCAGATGTGTTGAGCCCCCTCTTTTTCAGCTGGCTGATGAGAACTTCAGGCCTGTGCGCCCGCTGCGCGCCCGAGGCTATTTCCAATGACTCATAGTTCAGGTCGTATGCATGGCAGATTTTCGGATTTTCCTCAGAGGGCTGCGAGTAGAATGCGCGGATGTCCGAGGGCCACTCTGTTATGAAAAAGGTCGAATAACCTAGCACTTGGGCAAGCTGCGCCTCGGTCTCCCTGGAAAAGTCATTGCCCCACTTGAATTCCCCCTTGCCTTGGTTCAATTTTTCCACAAGCCCGGTATAGGTGTGGCGAGGTATGGAGGATGGCACAATAAGCTCGCGCTTGAGCGTTTTCAATTCCTCGTCGCACTCCTTTTTCACCTTTTTTAGGCAGTGCAGCACCACAGTCTCAAGCGCATCCACAGCTTCTTCATGAGTAATAAAGCCCATCTCAATGTCCATCTGAAGAGCCTCGTTCAGGTGCGTGAGCGTGTTGTGCTTCTCTGCCCGGAATACCGGAACCGTCATGAAAACCTTGTCCATGCCCCCGATGACTGCCAGCTGCTTGTAGAGCTGGGGAGACTGCACTAAGTAGGCGTCCTTCTCGAAATACTGCACCTTGAAAACGTCAGCCCCTCCCTCTGTGGCAGCTTCGACTATGGTGGGCGGGTGGATTTCCACGCAGCCCAGAAAGCGCGCAGCCTCGCGGAAAGCGCCTGCCAATTCACTTCTTATCTGAAATATTGCTGAAGCGTTCGCAGTCCTCAGATCCACGTAGCGGAAGTCCAGCCGGACGTCGAGATCCGCAGGCACCTTGCCTGTCACCTCGAAGGGGACCTTGGTGGTAATCTCATTGAGTATTTCGAATTTGGAAGGGATAAGCTCGCAGCCTGCCTCGGCAATCTTGCTTTCCGCCACCTTCCCAGTGACAGAAACAACGGTTTCCTTGGGAACGGACATTGCGCCAAGCACTGCGTCTTCGGCAACTCCCTTCTTTGCAGTCACCTGGATGATGCCGGTCCTGTCTCGGACCTGGACGAACTTGAGCTTGCCCAGGTCGCGAACCTCGTGCACCCAGCCAGCGATGCTGACCTCCTTTCCGATCAGCCTTTTCGCATCCGATACGTAATGTGTCCTGTACATTTTTCGCACCAGTAAGAATTTCCCGCAATCAATTATATTTGTAGTGGGATCCGCTTGCGTTCATCCCACTGCGGACAAATTTTTCCGCAAATTGTCCTCCTATTCGAAGACCAGCTGCACTTCCTCCTCCAGAAGCGACCGAAGCGCCTTCTCGAGCGTGGGTATGTCGATCGGAAGGTGGGCAAGATCGTGCTTTGAAATCCTGACCTTGGTCATTTCCTTGCCATCGTGGAACACGTGGTTTATGCCAAGCAGCCTCGCGGGCATGATGACGTCGGCAACCGACTTTTTCACATCGCCTTTTATCTCGGCAATCCTCACCTTCTTCCCAAGCGCAGAGGAAAGCTCAGCCACAATCTTGCCCTGCTTGCCTATAAGAAGGCCTGCCTCGCCCCTTGTCAATATGAGAACCGCCCTTCCAAGGTCCAGCGCCTTGTGGAATTCCGCATCCGATATGTTGTAGCGCTCGTTTATCTTGTGCAGTATCTGCGCGACTTCGAAGTCCAGCTCGGTTATTTTGCCCTCTGAGAGCCTTTTTTTCGACTCATCAGAGAGTGCTCCCGCTTTGACTTCATCATCAGGTATTGGAGTTTTCATCCCGTGCACCTTCCTTGGTGACAGAAAGCAGGGGGAGAAAACTATCTTAGGAGCCTGATTTCGATTACCGACACTTTCGTTTTGGAGCCGTCCTCTGAGTCGAGCTCCTCTGTCTTGATAAGTATGTTGTCCACCTTAACGCCAGGCAGGAACCGGTTGCGGACTATTTCAGCCACGTCAACAGCCCTGGAAATCGCCTTTCCCCGGGCCTTTATGTACACGTCCGGAGTGCCCCCGTTGAACTGCGTGACCACGGCAAGAACATAGCCCATGACCGACTTTTTCCCGATGTAAATGACATTCGCGTCCTTCCGCTCGGCCCTTTCCTGCGGCTGAGGGGCTGGTGCGCTTGCGATTTCGTCCATGGTAGCACCCCTTGTTTTTTATGCCTGTTTCCTTCCCCTGCGATAGTCTGTCACCATTTTTTCAAGGTCAACGTTAGGGCTGCCCAACCTATTTAAATCATCGTTTTCCCGGTGCAAGCGCTCGGCCTTCCCTTCTTCCTTTTTCTGCGTCGCAACAGCCGCGGCTTTGCGACCTGAGGATTTTGACGAGCCTGCAGGCGAGTCAAAAGCTGGTGCTCCCGCAGGAGCACTGGAGAGCGCACTCCCCTCGGCAGGTTTCCTGCCCGGCTGCAGCCTCTGAAGGGCCTGCTGCAGCCTGAAGCGCAGCTTGCGAAGCTCGGAGTCGTGCAACAAAGACTGCCTGGCTCCGTTTTCGAGCAGGCGGATCCTGTCTTGCAGCTGCGCACGTTCATTTTCCAGCTTGCCCATCATCAGCTTCAGGTTGGCATTCTCCCGGGCAAGAAATGACACTCTTGCCTTCAAATCGTCTATGGAAACTTTCTGCGCTTCTGTTCTTTTATGCTCCTTTTTCTCGGGCTTTTCCTCAGGCTCTCGAAGTTCCAGGAATGCGTCCTTGATCCGGTAGCCCTTGAGCATGAGATGCTGCAGCCTCTCCTTTTCCCCTTCGCTGAGGTCAGGAAATGCAGCTATCTGGCGCAATTTGTTCGCGTGCGCGCGAAAGGCGAACACCGCAGAGGAATAGGCATCGCGCTCGTGGTTGTTTTTTGTTCCAACGCCAGATGCCACAATCCTTTTTTCCTCTTCCATTATTCCCCTGTTCGGCACAAAGAGCCTGCAGGAAAAGTAGGAGGCAATCTTCTGTGCCGCTTCAGGCGCAGGGGAAACGTCGCAAGCAACAAGCGAGGGCGTTCCGTGCCTTTCGATTATTCGCACAGCTTCGGAAAAGCCCGCATCCGTTGAATGCAGCGAAAGCTTCCTTCCTGAAAGTGAGAGTATGGCTATGCCGTAAGTGTTCCCTGGGTCGATGCCGGCGATGATGTATTGCACAAGACCTCCTTGCATTGATTTTCATCAAAAGTAAGAAAAATGCATGGCTTTGGATTAAAAACCCTTCTAACCACATCCTGCAACCATGTCAAATGACAAGCGCCTAACAGCAACCGTAGTAGGTGCAAACGGGAACATGGGCTCCATAATATGCATAAGACTGGAAAAGAAACCTAACCGGCTCGTGATATACGGCGTCGTGAACCAGAACGAGGACAGGGTGCCGAGCTCAGTGAGGAACGGAAAGTTCAGAGTGACAAATGACATTAAAACCGCACTGCACGATTCAAAAATAGTCCTTTTTGCCCTGCACCCGGAAAACCTTCAGAAATGCCTCATGGAAAACAGGGAATTGCTTGAAGGCAGAGTCGTTCTCTCCTCGGATTCAAAGTATACGGTAAATCAGCTGGAAAACATGTCAGGCACCGCATCTGGCAAGTTCGTGCCAAGCCCTGCCATTATGACGCCTTTCAGCATCATACCAGTCTGCTATTCCACAAACATGACAAAACTGAAAATCAAGCTCTCCGAGCGGGTGCTTTCAAGCCTTGGCAAGGTGATTCGGGTGGCCGAGAAAGGGTTGCCTGGGTGCCTTGCGCATAGCATGGACATAGTGCTCACCTATGCCAGAATTATCGAGCTTCGGAAGAAAGACGGTTTGAATCCAAATGTGTCTGATGAGCTTACGATAAACAACTTGAAGGCAGCGGCTTACTTAAGCGAACGCTTTTCCTGGGAAGAGCCGATAAAATACACCGTGACCCCAGGGAGCACGGCTGAAGAGGTCATCAAAAAGCTTAAATTTGGCTGGCAGGGCGAAGTTGTCATGCGAGAAGTGAAGAGAAAAAGCCATTGATTCGTTCCGCCTAAAAACGACTTCACTCCAGCTTCTTTTTGGTTATCGCCTGGTGCAGTATGACGTGCGTCTTCCTTTCGACGTTCTCGTGGACAACAACGCCGGCGTCCACCCAGCAGCCGTCCCCGATTATCTTGCCCGGCATTACTGAGGAGAGCACGCCCATTTTCACTCCGTCGCCTATTATCGCGCCGAGCTTGTTCCTTTTGGTGTCTATGGTGACGTCGTTCACAACCGCATGGATGTTTCCCGCGTCAAAGCGGTAGTTCGCTATCTGCGTGGCAGCGCCGAAGTTGCAGCCCGAGCCGATTATGGAGTCGCCGATGTAGGTCAGGTGCTTGGCATTCACGTGGTCGAATATTATGCTGTTCTTTATGGTGGTCGAGTCGCCTATTCCGCAGTCCTTGCCTATTGAAGTCGTGCCGCGTATGTAGGCGTGCGGGCCAACGTAGCTCCCCTCCCCGATGTAGACGTTGCCCTCGATGACCGAGTCGTGCATCTCTGCGTCCTTCTCCATGACTATCTTCCCCCGGATCGTGCAGTTTTCCACCCTGTCGCGGTTGTCCGGAAGCTTGGAGAGCAGAAATTCGTTTGCCGAGAAAAGCTGCCAGGGCATCCCCATGTCCAGCCAGTAGTCGGATATTTCCACCGCGGTAGCGCCCTTGAGAACGTCGATTATCTCGTACTCCCCGCGGAGACTTTTTTTGATGTTTTTGATTTTCCGGAAAACAGAAGGCTCGAAAACGTACAATGAGCAGTTGGCAAGGTTGCTTTTGGGCTTCTGCGCCTTTTCCTCGAAAGCTGAAATCTTCCCTGACTTGACAATCGCAGTGCCGTACTCCCTCGCATCTTCAACCGCATGAAGGGCGGCTGTCACCTCGCCCTGCGACCGCTCGGCAAGCTTTTTGAGCGCGGATGCCTCTGTGATGATGTCGCCCGCCACGCCGAAGAATGTTTCTGTTGCAAACCCCTCGGCATACCCGAAAGCCGCTGCAGTCCCGTACCTCTCCCCCTGGTCGATAAAAGCCAGCTTCATGCCTTCGACCGGGTTTGCCTTGAAGTAGTCTGTGATCGCCTCTTTCTTGTACTTCACCACAACAGCGGCTTCGTTCACTCCCGCGACTTTCAGGTTCTCAAGAACGAGCCGAAGTATGGGCTTCCCGGCAAGCTGTATCATGCACTTGGGCCTGGTATAGGTGAGCGGCCGCAGCCTCTTCCCCTCCCCGGCTGCGAGCACAACCGCCTTTCTTATAGCCATATTGGAATTAGAGGGAATTGAGTTTATTAAGTTTGTTTGCGACCGCTTTCCTTGCCTATAATTCACTGCCCGCAATAACAAGCGCTCTGCAGGCAAAAACGCCCGGAGAATTGTTCTCTGGGCTGGTTGACGCGCTTTCCACCGCCCTGATAGCCTTCTTAGGCGCCATCCTGGTGATGTGGGTCATGGGATTCTTTTTCTCTGCGCTCTGGATGTACTACGCGATGGACAGGAACGGCTTTTTCGATTCGCTATCAAAGTCGTTTTCGCTTGTTTCGTCCAACATACTCGAGTTCCTGATAGTGGGCATAATTTTCGGGCTGCTCATGCTTGGCGGATGGGCCCTTGCCGTGGCATGCTGCTGCTTTGCCTGGGTAATCTCGCCTGTCCTGGACGTCTTCCTCACTGTCCTTTACGGGATAACATTGATGAAAATGAAGCTTGCGCTTGAGAAAAAGTAGCTAAGGGCGGGATTTGGGCCTCTTGGCGAGAAGATCGTAGATTCCAAAACTGAGCCTTCCCGAATTTTCAAGCTCAGGCACTATTCGTTCAAGAAGCTGCGCCTTGATCTGCAGGTACTTTTCCTTCCCCACTACCCTGTTCCCTATTGCGTACCGCTTGCTTTTTGTGTTGAAGCAGAACATGCAGCTGTCCAGATTCTCAACGTTGTGGCAGAAATAGCTGTCGTTGCAGTTTTTTGCCCCGTCTATCTCAAAGCAGCGCTGCACGTAGTAGGCATTGTATATGTGCATGGAAAAGCTGGAATTTATCACCCTGTGCGCACCGAAAAGCGATTCGGATTCCATTATGGAAAAAACGTGGCTGCAGTTCTTGGAAGTCCAGGGGTCGAACGACTCGCGCACATTTATGCAGTCCAGTGTGGAAAATGCGTTTTCGACGTCGATATTCTTGCCTTCAGAGTAGGTGGGCACGAAATATGCGAAATCCTTCAGTCTCGATGCGATGGATGAAATGGATTCGACATCGCTGATTTTTCCTATTGTTTTCCCTGCAGCAATCGGTGCGTCCTCGTCCGATGCCACTTTTTTTTCAGGCACTTTTGAAAAAAATCCGTAATCCGGCACATAGGCAGTGCCATGCCCAAAGCAGGAGGGAACGCTTTTCCCCCCAGGCACGCTCTGGGAAAGCCACTTGCAGTATTTTTTCCAGGGTGAAAGCGGCTTTCCGAACAGGAGCTTTGTGACCTGCGCAAATGCGGTGTCCATTTTATCAGCCATCAGCATGCACCCTTTTCCAGGAGATCGAATACCGAGGGAAACGACTTCTTGTCTTTCAGAACCTCGGCAATTTCGGAAGTGAGCTTCCTTTTCAGCTGCAGGTATTTTCCCTTTTCAAGCTCCAGGTTGCCTATCATGTGGCGCTTGGAGCTTTGGTTAAAGGAAAACATCGCTTCAGTGCAGTTCCTGCAGTTGAAGCAGCAGTAAAGGTCGCTTGAGTGGAAGCAGAGATATGCGTCAAAGCAGCGCTTGGAATAGAAAAAGACCTGCGAGTGGATGGAGAACCCCACTTCGCCCCCGAGCTGGCATCCGAAAATCCCCTCGCTCTTGCGGACGCCGTTGGAATATGCCACATGCTTGGAGGAAATCACGTTTTGCGAGGAGAGTATGTCCAGGCTGTCGCTGCACATGTCGCTTTCAAACACATCAATGGAAGTCCCGAGATTCTTGTTCCCGCAATAGGCAAGCTCCTGCGGAAGAGCGGAAAGAACCGAATCAATGTCCTTTACCTCATTTATGGAAAGCGCAGATTGCCGATCTGAAGCCTCGTTGACTTCGATGAATCTTGCCGACGTTGCATAGGGGCGGGAAAGGTACACTTTCTTGCCAGAAAGATGCGAGGCAGCCTGCCTGGGCTGGTCCACCATCTCTTTCAGGTATTGCGCAAAATCCGATAGCTCGCCTATGGGCTGCCCGAACAGCACCTGGCAGGTTGAGCTGAATGCCTTTTCTATGTCCATGAGGAAGTGTTTGTTTATAAAGATATATAAGAATTTATATTAATATTTTTAATATAACACTAATAATACTAGATAAAATAAGTGAAAGTGAAAAAATGCACAAAATCGACAAAACAGACGGGGAGATCCTGTTCCAGCTGGACCTGGACGCCAGGCAGCCCAATTCCTCAATTGCCGCAAAAGTCAGGGCGAGCAAGGAGGTTGTTGGCTACAGGATAAGGCGCATGGAGGAGGAGGGGATAATCGAGGGCTATTATGCGCTTGTGGACATGACCCGCTTAGGCTTCCAGAACGCCAGGATATTCATCAAGCTGAAGAACAGCAGCCCTGCCGAGGAGCGGGAAACCATAGACTATTTCCAGAAAAGCAGCCGGTGCTGGTGGGTGAACAGCATTTCCGGCTCCTTCACAGACATGGGAATAGCATTCTGGGTAAGGGACCTCAACGATTTCCATTCATTCAAGGAGGAGCTGATGAACAGGTTCGGGGACAGGATCGAATTCTACCGCGAGTCTTACTATTCGAGGATACATGTCTGGCGGAGGAATTACCTTTCCTCAGGGAATGAAAAGCCTTGCTACAGCCTCATTCCGGGGAACAGTCTGAAGATAGAATATGACATGCGCGACATCAGGCTGCTCTCAGCCCTTTCACAGGACGCCAGGCTGCCCATTGTGAAACTTTCGCAAAAAGTCGGGCTGAGCGTGACTGCCACTTCATACAGATTGGCAAGCCTGAAGAAAAAGGGCATTATACTGGGCTTCAGGCCGAAAATATCCTTCCCGAAAACCGGCCACTATTGGTACAAGGTTGAATTTCGGCTGGGGGACAATCGGGTCAAGCAAAAAATGCTTTCGTACTTCGGCTCGCACCCCAACATAGTCTGGGCGTACGAAAGCATTGGCGGCGGGACCGAGCTTGAAATGGAGATGGAAGTGGAGTCGCACGAGAAGTTCAGGGAAGTGGCAGATGATTTGCGTTCGAAATTCAGCGCTGCGATCCGGACCTACAACTATTACCTTTGGTCAGCAGAGCACAAGATCGTCTTTTTCCCGCCTAAGGAGTTCTTCGGGCTGAAAAACCTGAAAGGCTAGTGCGCGCTTTCAATTTCCTTCATTATCAGGTTCCCTGCGCGCTGGACTATTTCGGAAAGCTTTTTCTCACTTTTTGCCTCCGCGGTGAGGCGTATGGCGGGCTCGGTGCCTGATGGGCGTATTAGGAGCCAGCCGTCCTCAAAGTCGTACCTCAGGCCGTCCACGGTTGAAAGCCTTCCTTCCAGCTGGGGCTTTTCCGAAATCTTCCTCATTATCTCCCCTTTCATGTCAGCCCTGCACTTGTATTTTGTCCTGGCCATGTGGTGCGCCTTGATGCCCCTGGATGCGCCTGAAAGCGGGCCTCTTTGCGCGAATATTTCCGCGACCATGATTGCCGAAAGCAGCCCCTCTGCGCAGGGGGTGGCAAAGGGAAAAACGTATTCCCCGCACGGCTCGCCCCCGAACGCGGCTGACTGGCGCTTCACCTCGTCCGCAACGTGAAGGCTTCCCACGGGCGTGATGAAAAGCCTGCCCCCGTGCCGCTCCACGGTCTCGCGGACCGAAAGCGAGGCCTCCACCGTGGTTACGAATTTCTTGTTGTGGTCCCTGGAAAGCATGTGGCTGCAGAAAACCGCAAGCTGCGTGTCAAGCGGGAGAACAACGCCTTTTTCGTCTATTGCTATCGCCCGGTCTCCGTCGCCGTCGAACGCAATGCCAAAGTCGCATTTTTCCTTCACCACCAGCGCCGCCGACTCGGAGAGTGTGGAGGGCTTTGGCTCGAGATTCCTTGTGAATTGCCCGGGCTTGTCGCAGTTGACCCGGACCACGCTGCAGCCCGCGGCTTCGAAAAGCCTTGGAGCAATCGAATAGGCTGCTGCATTTCCGGCGTCAATGAGCACCCTGATCTTGCGCTTTCCTATTGCCTGTGAATCGACCCTGGCAATCAGGAACTTTATGTAGTCCTCAGAAAAGTCCTTCCTGCCTTTCTGCCCAGCTTTGTCCCAGGGAGCCTTTTTCAAATCAGAGGAGACTGCCTCTTCCACCTTTTTTTCCTGTGCCTTGGAATATTCGCCCCCTTTTGAAAAAAGCTTGATGCCGTTGTATTCCGGAGGGTTGTGCGAGGCGGTGATCATTGCCCCGTCGCACTTTTCCACAAAGGTGGCGTAGGCAAGCAGAGGGGTGGGGCCCACTCCCAAGTCTATCACTTCGGCGCCCGACTGCATTGCGCCTGCCGCAAGCGCGCCTGCAAGTATGGGAGAGGTCTGCCTGGTGTCGGAGCAGAGGATGACCTTCCTGCCCGCCCCGCCCATGGCATTGCCGACCTTTGCGGCAAGCTCGGCAGCGACTTCCTTGCCATAAAGCCCTCGGATTCCTGATGTGCCGAACAGCATGGAGCATTCTTCGAAAATAGGTTTTTAAACTCTTGATATTGAAACATCGACCATGAGCGTAGACAGGATGTCGGTCTCAGGGCCGCAGTCTTCGGCAGGCATACTGGGGATTTCCTCCAACACCAATCTCGGCGGCTGGAAGTTCAACCCCCGCGGAGTGGTCATCTTCGCAGCGGCATTCATAATACTGGTCAAGATAATCGACGTGGTAATCAACAGGAGATTGCTCTAAGAAGAAAGGAGCCTTTTTGCCGCAGCCGAAACCTTTGCCGCATTTTTCCCATCGCACATCACAATGGCTTCCAGCCTGCTTTTCTCTATCCTCTCAAGCGAGGCCACGATTTCCGACCCATTTGACAAAAGCGACTTCTTCCCCTCGCAGTCCAGCCTGACTTGGGTGGAAAGCGACAGGCGCGGGATGTCTATCAGCACAGGGCATCCGCATTTTTCCGACAGGAGTTTTTCCGCTTTCGAGGGCGAAACCTTAAGCGAGGAAAGTGGAAGCGAGTGGGCCTTTTTGAAAAGGCGCCTTTCCATGAGGCGCCTTGCGAATTCCCTGCCCTTGCTGGAGCGCTGCAACAGCATTAGCATTTCCGCGTCGTTGAGCTGCAGCGCGTCTTTCGGAGGCAGTGTGCCGTCCCCGATGGCAAGCGAAATCGACTGCTGCAGCATGCGCGAGGCAATGCGCACTGTCTTGTGAAGGTAAACCGTGGAGAACATCGTGAACCGGGCGACCAGCAGGCTTTCCGCAGCAGGAAGGCCGCGCTCGGTTGCATATAGCCCCTTGGAGTCCAGGCCGACAGTGGAGCAGATCCGGTCAGCGTCGATCACCCCGTAAGCCACGCCTGTGTAGTGCGAGTCGCGCAGAAGATAGTCCATCCTGTCAGCCCCTATGTCAGAAGTAATTATCTGCCCAAGCGGCGTGCTTGCCAATCGGGCTATTTCTGCAGGCTGGAACTCCGTAGCGAGTATGTCTGCAATGTTTCCCGAAAGGATCATCTTTTCCCCGATTTTTTCGTGATTCCCCAGGTGCTTTTCCAGGACGGCTTCTGCCTCGTGGGAGAATGCCACGTGCCCGATGTCGTGCAGCAGGGCTGCGGCGCGGACTTTCTTTGCCTTGCCCTCGGGAAGGAGCAGCTCATGGCACATCCTGTCCGCAAGGTGAAGCGCGCCTATGGAGTGCTCGAATCGCGTGTGGTTCGCCCCTGGATAGACCAGGTGCGCCATGGCGAGCTGGCGTATGCCCCGCAGCCGCTGCATCTGCGGCGTGTCAAGCAGCCGCTCCTCAAGGTCGGAAAGCACCACTGTTCCGTGCAATGGGTCGCGTATCCTTACCATTTTTTCAAGCCTTTGAGAATTTTCCCTTCCTCTTTTCCAGAACCTCGCCCTCCTCCAGCAGGTGCACCAGTATGGCACGGCAGCCCTCTGACGGGATGCCTGCCTCTTCCGCTATTTCCTCAGGCGTCTTGTCCGACTTGCCAAGGCGGATGAGAACCTCTTTTTCATGCGACTCGAAGAATCCCTTGGTGACAAAATAGTATTTCCTGTCAAATGCGCGCTGGCCCCGCACCTCGCCTGACTTGACCTTGTCCGAAAAGGCATTCCCGAAATTGCGCGCCTCGGAGTCGTTTTCCAGCACCATCCAGCCGGTTTTCTCCAGGTGGGCAATCGAATTTTGCGGAAGCTGGGGAACAAGTGCCTGGGAGGGGGCTGCGGCAGGCTCGCGGACTGCCGCAAACGCCGCCTCTGAAACGTTTAAGACCCCTGTCTTTTCGTACTTGCCGCCGTGGAAGATTTGGACCGCCTCGTTCTTGAGCAGTGCTTCGAGCGTCTCCTTTTCCTCCTTGGAAAGGGCTTTTCCCACCTCGGCAGGGATGCGCGACTCGAACCTGATGGAAAGGAGCTTTCTCACCAGCGCCTTTTCCTTTTCGCTTAGGCTTTTTGCAGCAGCCGCCTTTTGCTCCCGGGCAGAGTGCGGATGGACCACAAATCCCTTGACGGTCAATAAATAGGCGCCGTCCCTGAGGGGGAAAAGCTCCAGTGTCTGCGACTGGAAAATCTCCTGCGGCAGCTGCCCTGAAAGCAGCACCCCATCCTTTGTCCGAGTCACCCGAAGTTCAGCCAAAATGATCACCTGATAAGCCTTTTTTGAACTGCTTTTGCGCCCGGCTGCAGTTCCGAGAATATCTTTGCCTGGAAACTGCTTATTTTCACCGAGGCCGAGCGCCACATCTCGCGGGGCAGGCCTGCTTTTTCGCACAGGTGCGCCAAGAACTCGCGCTCGTCCCAGTTCCACTCGATCGGGACCTGCGGAAGCAGCAGGCCTGATGCGTACCCGTAGCTGATGATCAGCCCGTCCCTGCCGACCTTTATTTTCTTCAAATACTCCTCGGAATTTTTCACCTCGATCTCCTCGGGGACGCTGAGCACCGAGACCTCGACCGTGATTTTCCCAAGCTCGCCCTTTTCAAGCGGGGGGAACCGCGGGTCCTCGAATGCTGCAGAAAGCGAGCTGTCCACAACTGCCTGCGAAAGCTCCTTTATGGGAAGCGGATAGCCGATGCAGCCCCGAAGCTCGTGCGAGGGGTAGGACTCCAGGGTGACGAACACCCCCCTTTTTTCTGAAAAGACACCGTTGGTCTTTTCTGGCCTCATTTTCCTGCCCGTGGCAAAATAGCCCTCTATGGCATTCCTTGCAAGCTGCACCAGGTAAGCGCCCTCTGCGTCCGAAAGATCAGCCATTGCCCACACCCGATAAGCCAAATTGTGCAGAGATTAATTTAAAATGAGCGCCAGCCCTTATTTAGCCATGGAATACATTGACGAGATAATGCGCGTCAAAAAGCCTTCAGGAAAGCTTTTGGACCATCTTGCCGAGCAGTATTCCGCAATCTCCTTCAGGTTCGGCTATCTCGAGGCGCAGTCGCCCTGCTGGCTTTACTTCATGAGGAAGGACGGGCAATCCTCGGCATTCGAGCTGCAGTTCGGCAATGTCTCGGAATTCAAGTCCTCGCTCGAGAAGCTGAACAAGTCGGGCGCGCAGCTTTGCTTTTTCATAACCAGCTCGCTTGCCCACACAATGAAGCTGGAGGAGGTGAGGGGCTTGCTGCTTCGCAATTTCCAGATAAAGAGCCAGAAGTTCGTGCTCATCGACATCGAGGCAGGCAGGTCCCTGAAGGTCAACTTCGAGTGGGACGAGTTCGAAAAGAAGATGGAAGCGCCCCAGGCAAGGCAGGACGGAAAGCCTGTTTTCCGGCAGGAGAGGAGGAAGAAGATATACGGAAGAAGGGGGGAGCATAAGGAGCAGGACTGATGACGCGGCTCTTTTTGCCAAGAAAACACCCCATACCACTACATTTAAATAGGATTATAGGCAGAATTCAAGTGTCTAAGGGAGGTTTCGCATGAGATTAATTCTTCTGGCATTTTCAGTGCTGGCGCTCCTTCAGGCAGCATTTGCGGCCGCCTATACTAACTCCTATTCGAATGAATGGGCGAAAATCACCAGGACAACCACGGTTTCGGAATCCTTGTGCCCAGAAGGGGTCACAGGAGTCTGCGCCAGCACAGGCGCATCCAGCCCCTCCGGCATATACGGCACGGAGGTCAACATCACGGTTGAAAATGCCGGCCTGATTGAAAGGAAGCAGGTGCAGGTGACCGAAAGCCTGCTGCACGTGCCCGCGGGTGCGAGAATAAATTTTGAAGCCTCGCCCAGCGTTTCGGACGGCCATTCCGCCACTTTCCATCTGGGCAACCTTTTCCCTGGAGGGAAAAAGTCGTTCTTGTACTCATTTGCAGCCAGAATTTCAGAAAAGGAAGCCCTGGCAATGGCTGCGCCCATAGTAAGCTCGGAAACAGTGCGGGTTATGCTGGCTGCAACCGAGTTCTCCAAAGTGGGCTCCCGCGTTTCCCTGACGCTTCGGACGCTTTCGGGCCAGGCAATCCCAGGGACGCTGATCAGGGTGGGATACCCGGACGGCACCAGCCAGGACATGAGAACTGATTTCCGGGGGCAGGTAAGCTTCATTGCAGAAAAGGAAGGATTCTACACCTATGCTGCCAGGGGTTATACCCTTGAAAGGATTGTTTCCACCTCTGTGGGGCCGGAAGAGGAGCCTTCGGTCCCGACGGGTGCGGGCGCGGTGCTGGTGGACGAGGGGCTGGGCGCCTCTCTGAGCGGGCTTTTGCCCGTACTTGCCGCAATGTTCGGCCTTGGAGTGCTTGCCCTTATCATCTACAATTTCTTTGTCTCCCGCGAGGAAGAGGAAGAGGTGCCCGAGCAGCCGTCCAAGCCGCAGCAATACTATAGCACAAAAGAGCCCGAGCAGCCATCAAAGAAGCAGCAGTACTACGGAAAAGAGCCAGAGACCCAATCCCCTATGTATTCGCAAAAGATCACCTTTGCCCCTGCCAGCAATGCTGATGAGGGCAGCCTGCATGATGCCACCCGCGGGCTGGTGGAAAGCCGGAAGAAAATGATGCAGGCCTCGGAAGTGGCATCAAATGAGCCGCAGCACAACAATCTCCAGGCAGGGGCAAAGCTCGGCAAAGCTTTGTCCGCAGCGGAAAATTCCACTGCAACAAGCAGGAAGGGGGCGCAAGAAGAAATCCGGGCGCCGGCAGATGAGGCGGAAGTGGAGCAGGAGCTTGAGAAACTGGAGGAGGAGGCTGAGGGCGAACTGGAAGGCCAGGAAGAGGAAATCGAAAAGGCAATCGCAGAGCTCGAGGAAATTAGGAAAAAGCTTCGCGAGCGGCGCGAACAGGTGCTTTCCGTTGAGGAGAAGCTTGAGCGCGAGGTTGAGGAGGAGCGCGAACCTGAGCCCCAGAAAAAGCCCCAGCCCAGGATAATGCCCCCGACCGAGAGGCAGGAACCCAAGATAAACCCTTCCTTTGGCAAGAAGAAATAGCTGCTTTTCAATCAGCCAGGGCAGACCATTGAGTTTGCAGTATCAGCCGTGATTTCGTCGGGCAGGCACTCGAGGAATCCAGTGCCGCAGGCATTGCACTCCATGCGGCCGAACCTGCAGGCGTCAAGCGTGCAGCCGGTCCTTTCGCCTGGCACGCAGATTTTCCTGGGAAGAACGCACTCTGAGAAAAATCCGCCTATGCAGGTTTTTTCGCCCTCGCACCCGCCAACCAGGCATTTTTCGCGTTCAGTCGGCTCGCATTCCCTTCTTATCACGGAAAACGTGACCGAGTCGCTGCATGCGCCGCCTTTTGCCTGAATAGTGTGCTGCCCTATTTTCGGCGAGAGAACCGCCTCAGCACGGGAGGTGCCTTCAGCCACCTTTTCCCCGTCAAGAAGCAACTCGAATCTTCCGCAAGATGAAAACGCGCGCACAATCGCACTTCCGTTTTCAAGCAGGGGAGTTGGCCCTTCAAGATAAATTTCCACGCTGCCTTCGCCTTGCTGCGCAATCTGCCTGGGAAAGAAGAGCCAGAAGCCGGCTGCAACGGCTGCGAAAATCACGATTAGCGAAAAAAGCGCTGCAAGGTTGGGCTGGGAAGGAGAAGACTTTGGCCCGAGCGGCATTGCCCCGATGTCAAGCGGCTTTTTCTTTTTCATGGTCACAAGCTCACTGGTAGGACAGCCTGGGGGCGCCAGCGCCCCTTACGAGAAAGTCGATTGCCTGTGAGGAGAGCGATCCGAACAGCCCTTTTCTCCCCTGCCCTTCTGAAAGGTCACAAAGAGAGGGCTCCTCTGACTTGATGCCGCCAAGCTCGGCAGCCTTTTTGATGGCAAGCTTCTTGTTGCCCAGCTCGTCCACAAGGCCGATCTTTTTAGCCTGCCTGCCGCTCACTATCCTTGCGTCAAGCACTGTCTGGAACTCCACACGCTTGAGCCGCTCGCCCCTGCCACGCTCAACATCAGACCTAAACTCCTGGAAGCTTTCGTTGATGATGCTCTCGAGGACCGCCCTCTCCTCAATCGTCATGGGCCGCGAGGAAGAGCCTATGTCCTTCATTGCGCCCGTCTTTATGGTCGTCTCATTGAATCCGATTTTTTCGAAAAGCCCGCTCATGTCCGCAAAGGTAGCCCTTGCGCCAATGTTGGCTGTTATTGCGTCAGGCTGGGAGACAATGTAATCGTTTGCTGCTGCAACATAATAGCCTCCTGACGCCGCCATCTCGTTTATGTAGGCAACGCTGGACTTGTTGAGAGACATGATGGCATCATATATCTCCTTGCTTCCGACCACCGAGCCGCCGGGCGAGTCGATTATGACCAGCACTGACTTCACTTCCTGCCGCTCGTCCGCTGAACGTATCTCCTCTGCTATTGTCTCCGCCCCCTTAACCTCGTCGGAAAATATGGTTGCCCCGATGTCCTGCGAAACGATAGGGCCGTCGATTTTCACCACGCCCACGCAGCCCTCCAGGGGCAGGAAGGATAGGGCTGGCGCAAAGGCGAACGCCAGGATGACTGCCAGCGCGGCTATGAAAATGCCGCCGAGCAGCCAGAACAGGTAGTTTTTTTCGCCGCCCCTCTGCACTGCAGTGTTCCTTGCCATCTGAAAACCTCCCGTTCAAAATGTCTGTTCGTAGATTATTTAAGCTTCCCTCCCAAAAAGGAAAATCAGGTTTTCGCATGGATGCGTTGTCGATTGCCATCCGGTCCATACTTTTCATCCTTCCCTCTTACTTTGCCAACTCCATACCGGTTGTGCTGGGAGGGGGCGCTCCTCTTGACGGCAAGAGGAAGTTCTCCGACGGGCAGCGCATATTCGGCGATGGCAAAACGGTTCGCGGCTTTTTCTCTGGCATAGCCACAGGGACGCTGGTCGGCGCTCTTGAAGGGATAATGCTCTCAGGAACAGCGTGGGACATATACGGAAGCGGCGCCTCTGCTTATGTTGCTGCCGGCTTTCTTTTGGGAGCAGGCACAATGGCAGGCGACCTTGTTGGAAGCTTCGTTAAAAGAAGGCAGAAGGTTGCCCGGGGAAAGCCCTCCTGGATAATGGACCAGCTGATGTTTCTGCTTTTCGCCTTCCTGTTCTCATACCCGCTGGCAGCCCACCTGCTCACGCTGGAATCGGTTCTCTTCCTCACAATCCTCACCTATTTCGTGCACATCGGGGCAAACGTGCTTGCCAACCGCTGGGGCTTGAAAAAGGTCCCCTGGTAAGGACAACTAGACTGAGACTTCCCCCTTTTTCCCATCTACTTTTGCATTAATTCCATCCTTCAGGAAAGTGAACGGGTCCTTTTCAGGCTTGTCGACCATGGGAATTCCTGAAATGATTGCGCCCACAGCGATTATGGGCTCAGCTTCAAGGTTGATTATTGCCGAAGGCGCAACGCCGCCCTTCTTGAGCTGCAGCATGACGTACGAGCCCACTGTGGAGCCCTTTCCGCGCGGGAAGACCAGCACCCTGCCTGCGATGCACTTTCCCTCCAGGCAGTGGCCCTTTTCCACAACCACGCCGGTTTTGGGATCTACGCCTCCAAGAAAGGAGATGGCGTCCTTGCTGAGCAGCACTTTTCCCTCCCCCATCCCCCTGCTTATGCTCCGTCCTTTCACTTGCATATGAAAGCACCCAATTCATCGAATACCACTTGCTGCTTGCACAGGCTTCCCAGGTATTTTGCCGCTTTGCCCGAATGGGTGGCGGTTTTCCTGTAGCCCATTTCCTCAAGCGGGCAGACCACCATGCAGGTGTCAGCAACAACCTTGCCGCCCGCCTTTTCAATTGTTGCGGAATAGCCTGCCTTGTCAGCCTTTTCCTTTGTCTGCCTTGCTGTGCAGACCCAAAGCTCGCAGGCGAGTTTTTTCCCCCTAAGCAATGCAGCTATGGATCCGATTTCCTGAAGAGAAGCGTGAGGGCAGCCAAGCGTAATGAGGTCCGGCTTTTCTGGCACGCCCATTTTCCCCTTCATTTCAGTAATTTCATTTTGTCCAACTGATATCTCCTCTGCAGAATCTGAAACCCGCCATTCGGGGGTTATTCCCTTGGCGAAAAACAATGCATTTGATCCCCAGGAAGCCAAAGCAGCCCCCAGCCCCTTAAGCTGGTCCTCTGTTGCCTTTTTCAACCCAAAAAAAGCAGTGTTTTTCCCTTTGGAAGCCTCGCCCACAAACGCACCAAGCGCGCCAAAGTCTGTTGCTGACTTTGGCTCGGATCCAAGCTTTACAGTGAAATCCGCGACCCTGTTCTTGTCAAGGTGCATTCCGTAGTTAGGAGTAACTCCGCATATTGCAGCTGCAAGGGCAGAGGGCCCGCCCTCGCGGTTGGTTCTTGCGCCAAGCACGGAATTTGCAAATACAACCGCAGAGCTTTCCGACCAGGCTATGTGCTCGCCTTTCTTGGGGCGCAAGCCCACAAGGTAAGGAGCGCAGGTGCAGGTCATGTCTATGCCCATTGAGGCATAGGCGTCAAGAACTGCAATCTGCTTTTTTGCAAAACCTTCCGGCACGCGCATCTTCTGCCACTGCTCCCGGTCCATGCCTGCCGGATTGAGGAATGTTTTCACCTTGACTTTTGCGCCTTTTGAGGACAAATCCCTAAGATAATCCAGGCCAGCCTCGCCGATCGTCTTGCAGGAAACTCCGGCCACCTGAACAGAAGAAACCGGAATCAAGTTTTGCGCGCCGTAAATTTTCCCAAGCGCAAAGAGTATTTCCATTGACTGGCGGGCAGCCTCTCCCAATTCGCCTTCCAACATTTTTTGCTCTTTCGAGGTTAATTCCATTGGAATTCCTCAGATGTAATCTTGCACATTGACTTTTTTCCATCCTGCCTTTTCGAAATTCTTGCCGTGCGCCACAAGAGGCTTGGTGGCGTCTATCCCCATCTTGGCAGTTGCATATGTGTGCGGGTCTGCGGAAGGGTCAAGCGAGGAGCCTTTTTCATTGGATTTGATTATTGCGCTTTTATCTGCCTGCACCCTGGTTGCTATGGCCCATTCCACTGAAGCCGGATCATGGATGTCGATGTCCTCGTCCACTATTACGACGTGCTTAAGCGACTTGTGGCCTGCGAATGCCGCCTCTATTGCCTTTTTGCCGTCTTCTTCACTCTTCTTCCTTATTGCAATAACTGCGTGCAGCCAGGAGCAGCCTCCGGGGGTTATGTTCACGCCAGTGCATTCAGCCGCCTTGGAAACTTCGTTCCAAATTGTGGGCTCGCGGGGCATGCCCATGAGTATTTTGTGCTCCAGGCCCCCTGGCAGAAGAACGTGGAAAAGCGGATTTTTCCTGTGGTGGACTGCAGTGATTTTCACCACGCGCTGCTTGCGCACTATGTCATAGGTTTCGGTCAGGTCCACAAACGGCCCTTCGTCATGAAGTTCACTTGTGATTTTCGCTTCGAATGCGTATTCGCAGTCTGCAGGCACCTCTATTCCGTTGCCGAGCTTGACTGTTTCCAGGCTGGCAAGCGAGTTGGCAATTGAAAGCTCGTCCTTTCCTATTTCCACTGAAGTTGCGGCAGCCAGAAGCACATTGATTGGCGCGCCCACCACTATTGCTACGTCAAGTCCCTTTCCGTCTGCCCGAAGGAGGTACTCGTCCAGGTGGCGCTTGAGTATGCGGGCGACCACAGTGTCCTTGCCAATTACCATAAGCCTGTGAAAGGAGCAGTTCCTGCCGTATTCCCTGTCATTGGAAATAACAACTGCCGAGGAGAAATAGGGCCCGCCGTCCTTTGGAGCGTGAAAGGGGATTGGGATTTTTGACAAGTCCACCATTGGCTCAGTGACTTCGAGGACAGGGGCATTTCCTGCGCTTGTTAGCTCGGGTTTGGTCGGATTGTTTATTGCGTGAATTAGTCTCCCGACAAGCTCCTCCTTTTTTGCCCCAAGGTATTCTGCCACCAGGTCCTTGGTGGAAAAAACGTTGCCCACTGCCTCTGCGCCAGGGAGTTCTGGAATTCTGTTGGTATAAACCACCCTGCCGTCCAACTCCTTCATTACGGAAGCAAGCTCAAGCTTCAGGGAGCAAGGCTTTTTCAGCTCCAGCATCCTGCCCTCGCGCCTTAATTGCCCCACAAAATCCCTGAACGATTTCATTCTTTCCACCTTTTGAACAATTTGTTTTCCACGCCAAGCTGGTCAAGGGTTTTTCCCACCACAAAATCCACCAAATCCCCTATTTTTTTCGGCTTATGGTAGAACCCAGGACAGGCGGGCAGTATCACTCCGCCAGCAAGAGTGACTTTCTCCATGTTCTTTATCGCAATGTAGGAAAGGGGTGTTTCCCGCACCACCAAGACAAGCTTGCGCCGCTCCTTGAGCATGACTTCTGCTGCACGGGAAACAAGGTTACTCCCCACGCCAGCAGCTATTTCTCCAAGCGTTTTCAGCGAGCAGGGGCAGATAGCCATGGCACCCAGTCGGTGCGAGCCTGAGGCAAAGGGCGCGGAAAGGTCATTTTCATCAAAGTCGCTTTTTGGAATCAGGGCGCCCTCTGCTTTTGCCACTTTTTTCGCGCCCCCGGTAACAATAACGTACGTCTTGTGGCTGGTTTTTTTCAGCTCCTCGGCCAGCCTTGATCCGTAGACTATGCCCGATGCTCCGGATATGGCTACCAAAATACGCATGGGAAAATATTGCTCCACTCTTTTAAATAGTCTTTGCCAATAGCAGGGTATGCAATTGCTCAAGCTGGGCGGAAGCGCAATCACCGTAAAGGGAGGCTACATGAAGGCAAACAGCGGAAGCATTGCCGCTCTTTCGAAAGCCGTCGCTGCAGCATGGAAAACAGGAGTTCGTGATCTGATTATCGTGCACGGGGCAGGCTCGTTCGGGCACGCGCTGGTGCTCAAGTACGGAATTGGCAATGGCGTTGTCACCATGGAAGAGCAAAAGGGCTGCAGGGAAACACAGGAGGCGTGCGAGAAACTGTCCTCCATGGTTGTGGCTGCGCTCCAAAAACAGGGCGTGCCTGCTGCATCCATTCCACCGCATTCCTTGATTATTTCGAAAAACAAACGAATTGAAACATTCGATGAAAAGCCGGTGCTCGAGTGCCTGACCGAGGGCAGCCTGCCTGTGCTCTACGGAGACATGGTAATGGACAGCGAGCTCGGCTTCTCTGTCTGCTCCGGGGACCAGATAATCGCCTTTCTCGCAAAATGGGCGGACAGGGTGGTGATGGCAAGCAACGTGGAAGGAATACTCATGAACGGCAAGGTGGTGCCGAAGATCACCTCGAAGAACTTTGCCAAAATAAGAAAGCACCTATCAGGCTCCAAATCCCCTGACGTGACCGGGGGCATGGCTGGAAAGGTGGCTGAGCTCTTGAAAGTAAAGGCTCCCATTTACATAGTGAATGCGGCAAAGCCCGAAAGGGTTACAGCACTCCTTTTGGGGAAAGGGGCGGTCTGCACCGAAATAAGGTTCTGACGCAGGTAGTTTCATGGTCTGTCCGGCGAAAAAAGTGGCTGCTGGCCAAGGCGCGATTGAGTGCTTCTCCTGCAGCACTGCTCACACCTTGTCAGGCCAAGGTGCGACCGAATACCTGGTTCTGCTTTCGGCAGTTCTGATAGTTGCGCTGGTCTCCATATCATTGCTTGGTTTTTTCCCAGGGACCGCATCCAGTGCGCAGGAAGAGGAATCCAGGGTTTACTGGCAGTCTGCAGCACCCATAGCAATTGTGGAGGCAGCAGCAAAATACGAACCCAACCACGTGTTTCCCCTGACGCTTCCCTATCTGCGGGTAAAAAATACCGGCAGCCATCCGTTAAGGATAACCAAGATTTTTGGAGGAGACTACTCGATTTCCATGATCTGGCGGGATGGCGATACAGGGTTTACCCGAACGTATGGGGATTACCAGAACATCAGCGAGATCGGATACGTCCAACCTGGCGAGGAGACATACTTTGGGCACAGGAGGGACGGCCCTGGGGCGATGGTCTACCCGAATGTTCCGTACACCTACGGTCTGGTTTTTTGCTCTGCGCCATGCAGCGGAAGCTGGGCAATTCCGTCTGTCAATTGCACCTGCTCAGGAGGAACCACCGGCACCTGGGCAGACGCGCTTTACAACGCCCAGTCAATGTGCAACGCGGACGGAACGGGCTACGCAGTCTTCAAGGAATTCGGATTCGAGTATGAGGCATATTCCGAGGGACAGCAGGTGACAAAGAGGCAGATCTCCAAATTTCCGCTAGTAATACGCTGCTCTGGTACCGTCCCTCCGCCTTAAAAAAAAGTTACCGTATGTAGCTCAGGTCGTGCT
>DUFS01000060.1 GCA_013331805.1 Microcaldota archaeon
CAAATTGGATGCCGTATTTGCCATCTATCTTTATCTTGTCAAAAAGGTCATAGACTGCGCCCCAATAGTTCGTCCTTAAGGTATTGTTGAACGTTGCTACCTCATTCAATATATTTCTGTCAGCAAAAAGAGGGTTTATCTTCACTGAAATTTGTTTATTTCCTAGAACATTACCCTCAAAGCCCTTGTAATATAAAGCTCTTCCTGCTCCAGCTGTGGTCTGCACCATTATATCAACCAGTTATCCACCAGTGGCATAATTTTCGAGAACCGTGCCGCAGTATACATCATCAAATCGTATGAACCGCCAATGCTGAATGAGTATTGCGGCAGAATATCTCCTTCAATATCTGTCCTTACGATTCCGAGTTCTGGATGGATGAGAAGCCAGTCGCCAGGATAAGCTATTTTCTGAGCAAGACCGAAAAGTCCTTGTATGCCATCCACAGTTGGTTTATTCTTCGGATACCCTACACCTGCAATATATTTCAGCAAATTGGCATCGCTGGTTTTATTTTTGTATATATCATGCATCTCATCTCGTGTTTTGGATGCGAATGCAATGCCTTCCTTATCTATCTCGGCACCTATATTCTCCCATGTCTGGTTGTTCGGCTCAGCTCGTTCTTTGCACCTCAGAATTACTTCTACGACTTGTTCGATTGATGGCTCGTGGATATTCTTCCAAGTTAGATAGCCTAAAGCCCTAGCTGCAAGCCTGACGCTATTTCCCAAATCTAAATCTATGCCAATCTTACCCAGAACTTCGTCTGCATTTATGATTTCAAAAGCACTCGTATCAGTTCTCTGCCTGAATCTTAGGTTATTTATCCACAATATTTCTCTCTGAAGGAAGAGTTCCAGAAAGACATCAGAATCAGGCTTGGCTTGGAAATCATTCCTATATTCCAGCAGTTTCTCTTGCACCATCTCTGCCATATTCAACGGTGTTGGGGCATCATTTCCATGCGTTTTTTGTGAGAAAGATATGGCTTCCTGTATTGCTTTTATCTGCTCCTCATTTGCCCCCGAGAAGGCGCCTTTAAGGTAATTTTGCAGATCATCTTCACTTTTGATAGATGACAAATCGCGCTTTTCATAAATCAGCCCGACATCTGCAAGCTGATTTACAATATTTTGAGAGTCATTGGGTTCTCCAGCAATCCGTTTCCGAATTTTTTTTGTGAACTCGCCAAAAGCGTATAAGTCAGCTTGCGTTTTATCTTTGATATCTATTCTTGATCCATATTCTATAAGGCGATCAATTTCTAGCTGAGTCATGCCAATTCGTGCCATCTCGTCTATCAATAGCTGCGGATTGCGTGTGAAATAGGCATTTTCCTGAACCTTATTTTCAATTCCTAAATCATTAAGCCACTTCAACGCACTCATGTATGGTGCGTATCCGCTCTCAATTCGGTTTAGTTTTTTACCCGTTGATTCGCAAATGTCGTAACTTATGCGCTCTACGATTCCTTCATTTATCCATCTTAAGCCTTGCTTCGGAAGCCCTCCAAACGGGTGCAAATATTCATGTATGGCAGTCTGCAACAAATAAAACTCGGCTTCTGCCTGTGTGCGTCCTTTGCAGATTTCATCAAGATTAAAGATTATTCTGCCTATTTTTTCATCATACATTGCAGGACAGGATTCCACTATAAAAGTTTTCAGAGCTTCGCGCCTAACATTTTCAGATTGTTTGCCATATAGTCTAATAACTTCTTCAACTGCTTCTTTGCTTGTAGATGCAAAAACTAACTTAACCTGCTGGCTAAAGTCTTCGAACTTATCGGATTTTATGGTGAAGTTTTGAGATTTAGAACTCAAATAAGAACTAACCATGTCTGACGCTTGCCTTGCTAATCTTTCCGCATGCTCTTTTGAGATATTTTCATCGAATAGGGGTTTCCCAAACTTCTTGTTTGGAGCAGCTGAGTATGTTGTGGTAGAACAGGTAGATGGCATCGTCTTGAGGGCACCAAAATGCCATTTAAGACCCTTTTTATCGATACTAACGCGAGCAAATTGTCCCGCGTAGCCTCTTAATTCTTCCCATATTATCTCTCGTTCTTTTTTAGGCAACGCCTTTATTTCAGCATAAACGGCGTCGAACCACTTTTCAATTTCAGCCTCTTCAGTCTGTGCTGTTGCATTTTTATATTCCTCAATGCAACGTTTGAGCTGCTGTTTGAACGCTTCGCACTTTTTGCCTGTCTTAGTTTTAATGAATTCTAAGTAGTCGTACTTTCTTTTTGCCAATCCAAGGCTCAAATGCTCGATGTCGCTTTTCATTTCCTTGGAATTTTTGGCTTTTTTGAGGAATGCCAGATATCCTTCTTGATCTTTTGTTCTCTCGAGTGTTTCTAAGCAATCTTGTTTTATCCATGCGGGGGCGTCTAGTGGACCTAGGGCTTCGATAGCCTTCAATAGCTCATCACGAGTCCTTGCCATCATACCCCTCTGAAGGACCTAACCATCCTGCGCTTCATCCTCCCACTGATTTTTAAGATAACAAATGGAGTGAACCCCTGTTTGTGGACAGTCAGTTAAGCTTCACACGCATTTAAAATCCCTGCCTCGAAGACATGTGCTCGCCAAGGCAGCAGATTATCGCCGGAGATCCTGTGCTGTTCAGCTCAAGCGCCCGATTGACCGCATCCTCCGCGTATTCTCCTGCCACCCAGGGCATCTTGACAAACAGCTTGTTCACCGGCTTTTCGATGAGCTTTTTTACAGACTTGAATACCCTGCTTCCGCCGGCGTTGTTGGAGCCTGAATGCTCCTTGTCGATGGTGGCAACAATGCCCATGCATTTCAAGTCGCTGTTAAGCAGGTGCTTGTTCGGGTGGTGCACGTTGGTATGCCTATTGATATTCTCAGTTGTATTCGTTTTTTCAAATATGCTTTTCATTTTTTCACCTCTATTTTGTCACCACTTTATGCTGTAAATATCGGAATATTCCGCCTTTGCACCGGTTGCAGCCCCCATGTGCTTGATAGCCTTCGCTATGCCTTCGACCAGCACTTCCATGGGTGCGCTATCCGGGTGGTAAATGAGCATCAGCACCTCTGCAGTTTCAGGCATCACACAAGTACGTTTGGAATCAGCAGTAGGCCCGCCAAACACACTCTTAGAGTCTGCAGTGAGTATTTTCCCCTCCCCGTTGACGGGGTTGCCTCCTATGCCCTCGTAGGTCTGACCGGCAGCTCCGATTGTTAGAGTGATTGTGTCGCCAACCAGCTTAGAAGCGTCGTAAACCCCGCATGGGCAACCGGTCTCAAGTGAAACCGCATTATTGATGTCTACCACTGCATTGACGCGGTAGACTCCCTTGTCTCCCACCACCCGCTTTATCAGCGCCTCGCCGGAAGGGCGGTAACGAGTTGGGTCTATTCCCAAGCGGCTGAAGAAGAGCCTAACGCCCTTTATCGTCGGGTCCTGCGTAGCATCCTTTCCCTTGAACTTTTCAGTGGCTTTCCGACACGCTTCGTCAATTATTCGGTCCACCAGCGGATTGTTCTTGGAATTCCTTACGCCGCTGAAGTAGATGTGCCCAAGGTTCAGTCCATTGAGCATGGATGATGCTTTGCCTTCGACAGCGAAATTCATCTTCACCATAGTCATTCCCCTCCTTTTTTCATTTTTCCTATATACGCCATACCTATTTCACCGAACGGTATTACTTCTACTTTGTATCCCCCATTCTGCAGAACATCTACCAGATAATTCTTATCGTATGCATAGGACCACAGTCCATCATCAGATCTGAATAGCACTCCCTTGTTGGTCCTCTCCATAATCGTGCTTCTATAATCGCACTTATTATAATATTCATTGCGAACTGCCACTGTCTTTTCATCGGTTGCGTAGGTAAATATGGCAATATCCATCCCTGCCTCATGTACTTTGGACACCACTCCTTCTGGATAGGGTATGTTGCCAAAGCTGTTGAAGGGAAACGCCGCGACTCCGCCCTTTTCAAGCCCTAGTTTATAGTGCAAGACTTATAAATTTGAACTTCTTATTGTGATGCATGAGCTGGAACCTACCAGTGGAGGAGGCGTTTTTGCCGCACGTTTCTGTTACCCACTTAAAAAAATTGGCGGCAAAAGAACCGAACGCAGCAGCCCGTGTCAGGTTGCTTGTAGCCCTCCACCGCAAGCAAGGCCAGAGAATGGACGCCATAGCTGTATCAGTCTCAATGCACAGGCGTTCAGTGCAGGACATCCTGCACCGCTTCATGGAACGCGGCCTGAAAGCCGCAAAAAGCGCCCCAAAAAGCGGCAGAAAAAAGCTTCTGACAGGCGTACAACTCAAGCACATAAAGAACAGGCTTGTGAAAACTCTGAAAGCCAGCGGATTTGAAAGAGACTTCTGGAACTCCAAGATGGTTGCAGAACTGGTGCGCCGCGAATGCGGCGTCAAATACACTGCAAGGCACACTACACGCCTGCTTTCAAAATTGGGTTTTTCTTACAAGAAGCCGCGCCCCACCAACCCGAGGAAGGCAAATCTTGGGGAAATAATTGCCTTTAAAAAAAAGCGCGTCGAGGGGTGTTGGCTGCCAAGCGTGAAGGGCGTGCAGTCTTTGTAGAGGACGAGTCCACTTTTTCATTGAAGCCATACACCGTCCATGGCTGGTATCAACGCGGCAAACCTGCCTGCGCAAAGCTCACTTTTTCGAGGAGCAATAGGTTCTATGTTTTTGGGGTGTCCAATGGCCTGAAGGAGCACAACCGCTTTTTTGATGGCAGAAGACTTCATGGCAAGAAGCGCTGCATTGACAGCCGGATGACTGTGCGTTTTTTGAGGTACTTGCATACCAAGTACCCGAAGCTGTTGATTATCTGGGATGAGGCGTCCAATCACCGCTCGCGCCTGACGCGAGCGCACTGTGAAAAATATGACATCAAGTTGCTGGTGTTTCCGACAGCTTCCCTGAACTCAATCCGGAGGAGCAGGTGTGGAAGACTCTCAAGGCTGATGCTGCCAACACTTATTTTGAAAGCTACCATGATTTCCTCAAATCTGTGAAGCGGGGGGCAAGAGAAAAAAATTTGACTAAAATGTTCAAATATTTATGTCTTTAACTATATATGTTTCACCATAAAGTTCGCCTATTACAGACGGTTAGGTTAATAAACAACTACTTGGTGGGAATTCCATGCGGCTTTGCATAATCGGAACAGGCAAAATGGGCAGCGCACTTGCTACAGGTCTAGCGAAAGGAAGAACAGTCAAGCCAAAAGACATCCTCCTAGTTGACTCTAGTTTCCAGAAAGCTAAGGAATTGGCAAGGGAAATAGGTGTCACTGCCTGCAAAACCGCAGACGAGGCGGTGCGAAAGTCACAGATAGTGATAATTGCGGTCAAGCCAAATGCGGTTGACGAGGTCCTACTCCCGCTCGGGGGCGCACTTGAAGGAAAACTTCTGGTTTCAATTGCAGCCACCATCCCCCTGTCGTTCATAGAACCGCGCACTCCAAAATCCTGCCGCGTGGCGCTAGCCATGCCCAACATTGCTATGCAGTCCTGCGCAGGCATGTGCTGCTATGTGCTGGGAAAAAGGTGCAGTGCATCAGACGCAAAACTCCTGCAGAAACTCCTGTCGTCCGCTGGCTATGCAATGCGCCTTTCGCGCGACTCGGAAATAGACAACGTTTACATAAGCTCAAGCGGCATAGCGTTCTTTTTCATGGCAATCGACTCGCTCGCCCGCGCCGCGCAGCAGAATGGGATGAAAAGGGAACAGGCACTCAAGATTGCCGCAGCCGCTGCATACGGGGCGGGGGCAGTAGCGCTCTCAAGCGGAAAAGAGCCCCTAGAGCTTGAGATTATGGTGGCGACAAAGGGAGGGATAACTGCTGAGGGGCTAAAAGTGCTGCGGAAAAAAGGAGTGCCGCAGGCTTTCCTGTCTGCTGCCAAAACATGCATAGCAAAGGTAAAAAGGCTCAGAAAATCCAGGTGAGCATATGGAGTTTGACGCATCCAAATTCAGGCTCATAGTGGTCAAGGCAGGCACCAACGTCCTCACTGACGAAAACGGCGTGCTGGACTATCATGCCATGGAAAGGATAACTGACGGTATTTCCGCCCTGTGCAAGCAGGGCAAGAGTGTGGTACTGGTGACTTCTGGCGCCATAGCAAGCGGGATGGCAAGGCTTGGCATGAAAGATAGGCCGAAGGAAATTTCGGTGCAGCAGGCGTGCGCGGCAGTGGGGCAGGCGGCATTGATGAATGCGTATGATCAGCTCTTCTCCAAGCACGGCATCCTCACCGCGCAGGTGCTCCTCACCAACGATGATTTTGTCATCAAGGAGCGGTACTTGGACACCATGCGCACGCTCCAGGAACTTCTCCGTGCCAAAGCCGTCCCGGTGATAAACGAAAACGATGTCGTTTCGCACCGCGAACTCTCCAAAAGCGAGAACCGCCAGGCGGTTTTCGACGACAACGACGAGCTTTCAGCCTTGGTCGCAAGCAAGATGCGCGCAAGCCTGCTCATACTGCTTACTGATGTTGATGGACTGTACGACTCCAACCCGAAGAAGAACCATGGAAGCTCGCTCATACGGCGCGTGGATGAAATCGGCCCGCAAATGGAGCTTGTTGCGGCTGGCAAGCCAAGCGCCTCTGGCAGGGGCGGCATGAAGACCAAGCTCTCCGCAGCCAAAATGGCGACCGCATCAGGAGTCTGGGTGGCGATGGCAAACGGAAAGAAAGCCGGCATCATCGCTTCGGTGCTTGCGCAAAAAGAAGGGACTCTTTTTTACCCGGCGAAAACAAGCCTTTCAGGCAAGGAGCAGTGGATTGTGTTTGCCTCCCGCATCTCGGGCTCGATTCAGGTGAATGCCCGCGCCTGCGAAGCCATACTTGAGAAGGGGGCCAGCCTGCTTGCGGTCGGAGTGGTTTCAGCAAGCGGCAAATTTGAAAGGGGCGAGGTGGTGGACATTATCTGCGGGGCAAAAAGCGTGGCGCGCGGTAAGATCAATTACTCTTCCGCGGAGCTATCATCCATAGCAGGCAAGAAAAGCGAGGAAATACGCAAGCTGCTCGGAAGGTCAGATGAAGTGATTGAGAGGGAATACCTGGTATTGCTTGGCAAGGGTGAGGACGATGGGTGAAGTTGAGGAGAAATGCATAAAGGCAAAGAAGGCGGCATCAATTCTTGCTGCACTTTCCACTGAAATAAAGGACCGTGCGCTTCTTGCTGCAAAGGATGCGCTTGTCAAAAATGCAAATGAGATACTCGAGGCTAACAAGGCAGACCTGGACGCGTCTTCCTCACTTCCGAAGTCAGTTACAAAGAGGCTGGAGCTGAACGACAAGAAGATTGCCGCCATGGCAGAAGGCTTTGGTGTCATCGCCTCGTTTCCCGACCCTGTTGGGAGCGTGGCTGAGAAGTGGAAGCTTGCAAGCGGGCTGAAAATCTCGCGCGTGCGCGTGCCGCTTGGCGTGCTGGCATTCATCTACGAAGCGCGCCCAAACGTTACCACCGAGTCCACTTCGCTTGCATTAAAAAGCGGGAATGCCATCATACTGCGCGGGGGGAAGGAGGCAATCAACACCAACAAGGCACTCGTCAAGGTGATGCAGAAGGCATTTTCCGAAAACGGCATCCCTGCAGACGCGGTGCAGCTCATAGAGGACACCTCGCATGAGGCAGCCGCGCAGCTCATGAAAATGCGCGGTTACGTTGACGTGCTCATCCCGCGCGGCGGCGCAGGACTAATCAAGGCGGTTGTCGAAAACGCGCGTGTACCTGTGATTGAGACTGGCGCAGGTAACTGCCATGCCTATGTGGACGAAGGGGCGGACCTATCCATGGCTGAAAAAATAATCCTGAACGCCAAGCTCTCCTCGCCATACGTCTGCAACGCACTAGAACATGTCCTTGTGAACAGTCGAATCGCAGAGAAATTCGTTCCGCGTCTCTGCGAAAGCCTCGCAAAGGCAGGAGTAGAAATCAGGGGCGATGAAGTGGTGGCCAAGATGGTCCCATCTTCCAAGCTGATGACCGAAAAGGAACTGTATGATGAGTACCTTGATCTGGTTGTTGGAATAAAAATTGTGAAGGATGTCAACGAGGCAATAGTGCATATCAACAAGTACGGTACGCACCATAGCGATGCCATAATTACAAAGAGCAAAACGAACGCAGCCCTCTTTGCAAGAATGGTTGACTCTTGTTGCGTCTATGTGAACGCTTCCACAAGGTTTTCAGACGGCTATACTATGGGTTTCGGAGGCGAGGTTGGCATAAGTACTCAGCGGTTGCATGCGAGGGGGCCGATAGGCCTGAAAGAACTCTGCACCACCAAGCTGGTCTGCGAAGGGGCGGGCCATGTGCGGGAGTAGGTCAGTGCCACTCAGCTCAGGCACATAAGTGTTAAATTATAAAAAGAAGTGCGGAGAGGACACCGCCACTCCACAACTGAAAGTTGAAGCTCTTTTAACCCCTTCTGACCGTTCGAAACAGTAGCATTCTACATTTATATGCCTTGTCCATTTTGGCATTATTTTTTAGACGTTAAAAACATTTTGGCAGTGGATTTCCTAGGAAAAATCTAGATTTTCTTGAATTTGGCAAGCGCCTTGAAAACAGAATCCATCTGCCTTTTTGTGCCTATAGATATCCGCAGCATGTTTCTTGGCATTCCGGAAAATTCCTCGTTCCACGGAGAGAGGACTCGGATACCTGCTTTTTCCAGAAACGAAAACAGATTCTTCGCTTCCATTGGGTTTGACAGCTTGATGGTAACAAAATTAGTGCTTGACGGAAGCACCCTGTAGCCAATCTTTTTCAGCCGCACGATAAAGGCATCGCGGTTGTTTTCTATCATTTCTCTCATCTTGGCAAACATATTTTCATAGCGCAATGCAATCGGAACTGCCGCTGCCGCCATGCTGTTGAGGTTGAATGGCTGCCTTGCAGCCTCAATTTTTGCGATAATCCCCGCATCTGCGATCATGTAACCGATGCGCAGGCCTGCCAGCCCGAATCCTTTCGAAAAAGTGCGCAGGACAATGAGATTGGACTGTTTTTTGGTGAAAGAGGCTACACTTTCATTGGCAAAATCCGCATAGGCTTCATCAACCACTATCAATGCCTTTGAGTTTGCAGCAAAATCCAGGATTTCCTTTTTTTGGATGACCATACCTAGGGGGTTGTTCGGGTTGCACAGCCAGATTAATGATGCTGCGTTGGAAGGCTCTTTGATATTGGCAAGTGAGAACTTTTCCTCCAGCAAGCAGTTGATGCGNNGATATGTTTGAAGGCAGCACACCGTGTTTTTTTGCAAGGCGCTCCTTGAGCAGGCGGTAAGACGGGTCAGGGTAGCTGTTAAGCGATGCAAGACTCCTTGCCAAGGCTTTAACGAATTGGGCAGGGGGCTGGAACGGGCTCTGCGAGTAGTCCAATGCCATCTGGTTACTTCTCATAGCCAATCAGCTCACGGATGGGCGCGATTATGGTTTTTTCCACTGCAAGCGCAATAGCCTGCAGGCTGCTTCGCATGCGCATGTATAACTCTTTCTCTTCATGCTCGCCCTTCCGTACTGAGGATTTTGCAAGCGGCTTGCTAAGTATTTGGTCCGCAGTCCTAGGCACGTTCCCGGCTATATGCTCTGCTTCGTCCACGAATGCCAACAGGCGCAGGATGGGATGGATGGTGCCTGCATAGAACAGGGGTTGCGCTTCCGTGGAGAATTTCTGGATTTTTTCGTAGACCTGCTTCTCCTGGTCAGTAAATATGAGCCTCGTTTTCTCTTCACCCTGGCGAAGGATGTAGGGGGTCACAGGACGCGGCTTTGCCGTTGTGGATCGGAGGTCGGTAGGCTGGAAGAGGTGGATGGTGTCCAGTGAATTCTGGATGTACTTGTCGTACTCTTCCTCTGCCTTTGGGCCTATTTTTAGGATGACGGAATGTTTTTCCTTCAGGTATAGCGATTCTGCAATTTCCGCGATTGAGTACAGGGTTGTGGCCTTTTCCCTGCTGAGAAGGTCGAAAACTTCCGGTGGGATATTCCTGAGCTGGGATACCGGAATCGCAGAAAAGTCCACCCGCGTTTCAATATCGGAATAGGCACGCTGGGATGGCAGGGAACTCCTGGAATTGTAGAGATTTGCAACGAGGTGCCAGTAATATGGGTCATCCCAAAGGTCGTTGGTGAGAACGGTATTCCCTTCAATGCCGAAATGCTGCATGGCTGCCGAGATGAGAACACGTTTCTTGAGTTCCAGAGAATCGAACATGTCGCCCCTGAAGCCAAGGTCAGTCCCGATTGTGCTGTTGAACAGACCGAATTTGCCCGCAATCAGGACCGTCATCCTGCTTTGCATGATTTCTGCAATGCGCCTGCCCACAAGCAGGGAATCGATCTGGTCTACCGGCTCTTCCGGCGATACATTGATGTCGTAATAGAAATTGGCTGCCGCGAGGGAGAGGGATTTGTGCGTTTTGGAGCTGAGATGCGCATTCTCCACAAGAACGGACTCCTTAAGATAGCCTTGCAGCCTGTTGAGCGCCTTGTCGCCATTGTGCTTCAGGGGCTGGCTTGGACGCGCATTGAGGAACTTTTCCACCGCTTCCTTTGCGCGCTGCTTAACGTTGTTCATGGTTCATTATGGGCTTGAACTTCCTTAAAAACATTCCTAGCTCGGCAGCGCACAGAATCAGTCATCACTATATTTGTGGTCAAAAATGAGAATAAATGCGGAGAGGAGGATTTTTGGGCGGCAAATTTCGGACCCCGAAAAAGCCGGAACCCCCGCAGCCACTAGGGCACGAGGTCCTAAGCCTCGCGCATTTGACCGGACTCTGCCATCTCCGCAAAGAGAGGTTCAGGCGAATAAGATTAAAAACACTGCATCCGTTGTTCCATAGGTGGAAAGATGAGGGCATTCCCGCTCGTTATCCTTGCTGTGCTGTCAATTGCCTTGCTTGCCGCTTTTGGCTGCATCCAAAAGCCATCTGAGATAGTGGTGGTAGAGCCGCCTGTGGTGGAGCCGCCGAAAAACAACACCACTGTGGCTTCTCCTTGCAGCACGGGAAACATTGTGCAGAAGGACGAGTGCTTCTCCTCGCTTGCTATCTCGAAATCCGATCCCGAGCTTTGCAGGAATGTGTATTCGGTTGAAAAGGTGGATTCATGCTATTCGCATTTTGCCGAAAATAATCTCGAAATTTGCAAAAGGATCAGCAATGCAGAACAAAGGACAGGCTGCCTTACGGAGAATGCCAAGAGGCTGAATTCGACTGAGTCGGAATCCATATGCAACCTGATTGACAACGCCGAATCGAGGGCCGAATGCCTGCGGCAGGTGGTTCCGCCCTGCAGGCTGGTCCTTGATGAGATGCAGCGCTCGCTTTGCATTGCGCTTGAGAAAAATGATTACAACTACTGCAGCGGTGACGAGTGCTTCTCCAAATATGCCGAGAACACAAGCGATGTGAACGCCTGCAGCCTGATAAGTTCGCCTGCAGAAAAATACGCATGCATTGCGGTTGTGAAAAATGACGTCGGCGAGTGCAAGATGGCGCCGCTTTCCCCGGTGCAGGACTACTGCGTTGAGCTTTCTGCAAAAAGGCTGAGCAATGCGGACGGCTGCGACCTTGCAACCGCGGGGAGCGATTATCGGAACCGCTGCTACCTCGACGCCGCGGTCAGGATTGGAGACGGCTCGGTCTGCGCAAGGGCAGAGCCCGAGTTCTCGGTTGGGGGCGGCACATCGAGGAACTGGTGCTATATGGAATACGCAAGCAGGAAAGGCGACGTAAGCGTCTGCCCCAAGGTGCTGGAGTCGCAAAACAGGATAGGCTGCTATTACACTGCTGCGAAAAAGAACAGGATGCCCTCGCTTTGCAACTCGCTTGGGAACGAAGCTTGGATGAGGGACTGCTACTCGGGGAGCATACTATATTCAGAAGGGGGGCCGGTCCCGTCCGACTGCGAATCCGTCTTGGACAGCATCTGGAAGGACAAGTGCTACTACAAAGCCGCGCTTTCCACTGCAAACAGCTCGCTTTGCGTATTCATCACTCCATGGACGAGCGACTCTGACAGCTGCGATTCTGCATTCGGCAACTGATTTTGCAAGGAGAATCAGTCGATAGATGTTGCGTGACAGCGCTTATGGAGCCACTGTAAAGGGGCAGGCAGGGCATTAAGCCCTGCCCCTCTTAGTTTGTTTGAGCCAAACTTGGAGGTGCCCCATATGGGATACAACGAGGAGATTGTAAATATAGCGGTAGGCATGGTCTTGGAGGACCATCGCTCAGTAAGGGAAGCTGCCAGATTGCTGCATGTTGGCAGGGCGGCAATAAGCAGATGGGTGAAAAGGACTCTGGAAGGGCTGCCAACGCATTTCTCTTCTGCCCCAAGGCAGGTGCACAACAGGACAGGGGAGAATATCCTGAAAAGAATAAGGAAACTGCTTGAAGAGGGTGCAGGTACGATAAAGGCCTGGTTTGAATCAGGGCAGAGAACCTGCCTACGCACTGTGCAGCGTTGGAAGACAAAGTGGTTTCCTCCAGTGAAAGAGAAAGCCGAATCTCATCGTTATGAAAGGAGGAAAGTCCTTTCCTTGATGCACACAGATTGGGGAGTCAAGCGCATCAATGAGGGAAAGCGCTGCTGCTTTACATTCTATGAGGATGACGCCTCAAGGCGGCCTTATGCAACAAAAGCTTACGCCAAGGCAGATTCAGACAGCACAACAGACGCGTATGTGAATGCACGCTCAGAGGCAGATTTTGTATCAGGGGGAGACTCTTGCGAGTCTTTTACAATCCGCGCCAGCTCATCTTTGAGATATGGCGGCAGTGCACCGGAAGGGGTGTTTTCATTCTTGTATTTTCGCAGCTCATCACGGAGCGTTTCATTTTCCTTTGCAACTTTCTCAACAAGGTCCCTCAACTTGAGCAGTTCTTGCCCCTGCTTCGCTATGGTTTGCTCAAGCTTGCCATTGCTGCCTTTCAGCAGCTGATTTTCTTCTTTGAGATAGCCAACCTGTCGCTCAAAACTTTCCAGTCTGAGCACAAGTCTTTCCAATTCTGTTACCATGCTGGTCGCAGAGACAGATAGGGGGAGAAAAATTATGACGCTATCGGTAGAATTTTAAGCGCTTACCTTTTTTGCAGCTATTCTTTCTTTTCGTGCTCCTTGTGCTCATGCTCTTTCTTCTCAGCATGCTCGTGCTCTGGTTTCTTTTTGTGGGCGTGCGCCTCTTTCTTTTGCCCTTCCTCAGCAGTTTCGGCTGGCGAATCCCCTTCCGGTGCTGGCTGAATTGCTTGTTCCGCCGATTCCGGGGCAGGCGCTGCGGGCGCCGAAGCGCCTTCCTCTGGCTGGTCAGCCTCGAAGGTGGAAAGAGGCACGGTGAATTCGTCGTATGACGCAATCCTGTTCCTTCCCATCAGGTACTCGCGGGAAAGAAGGTAGAAAATTAGCGCAAGAGAGCGGCGGCCCTTGTTGTTGCAGGGAACCACCCAGTCTATGAACGAGGTGGAGTTATCGCTGTCGCAAAGACCGATGGTGGTTATGCCCATCTTGCCCGCCTCCACGACCGCCTGGTGCTCGCCCTTGGGGTCGCAGATGAGCAGAAGCTTGGGCTCCACAAAGTCCGAGCGCGAAACGTTGGTGAGGATTCCCGGTATGAATCTTCCCTGGAATATCTTGATTCCTGTCTGCTGGGAGAAAACCGACGCGGCATTGCCAGAGTAGGTGCGCGAAGCGACCACGAGTATCTCCTCTGGCGCGTACTGCGACAGGAGCTTGCCTGCTGTGCGTATCCGCTCGTCTATCTTCCGCAAGTCGAGCACGAACAGCCCGTCGTTCCTCATGCGGTAGATGAACTGGTTCATGTCCACTACCTTGAGCTTGGTCCCGATGTGTATGCCGGCTTCAAGATAGGCCTCCTGCTTTATCAGAAAGTTTTCCATTTTTCCAACCTCTTTTTGGGAAGCCCGCAGGCCCCTGTGTCCGGCCACTATCGGGATTTCCCTTGCGCATTACAATAAAATGGGGTCACCGAGATTTGTTCGCTTCGCGAACGGACATTCGCCGACTTCGTCCGCGAAGATTTGAATTTCCGGAAGCCCGACTAAAAGTCAGGTCCACACTCGGATCTCCAGCACCCCAAGCTGGAAGGCTAGCCAGGTTACCCCATGACCCCATGAACGTCAGTGAATGGNNCGCAATTTCACTCAATGACCCCATGAACGCTATTCATCAGTATTTCCTGTATTTCACGATCTTGTCCATTACCTCGACGTGCGAGAGGAACATCCTCCTGCAGCAGTAGCGGTCGATGTCCATCGAGTTCAGTATTTTGGCAGGGTTCTTGCCCTCCTTGATCTGCTTGGCGTAATCCTCGTAGTGCTGCCCAATGACCGAGCCGCACGTGAAGCACCTTATTGGGAAATACATCGATACACCTCGGGCATTCCTCTCATCTGTATGATTTCTGGAACCTTGCGCGCGCCTTCGGCCCCTTGTACTTCTTGGGCTCCACGCGCCTGGAGTCTTCGGCGACCATGGAGCGGTCGTGCGAGATCATCTTCTGCTTCAGGCCGGCATCTCCTGAAAAGCCGATGAGCGCGCGCGCGATTGCCACGCGGCATGCCTGCGCCTGGCCCATCTGGCCCCCGCCCATGACGTTCACTGAAATGTCCACCTGCGATGCGACTTCTGGCGCAAGGCTGAGGGGCTCGGTGACGATTTCGCGGACATACTTGTTGTCGATAGCCTCGATTCGCACGCTGTTCAGCCTGACCACTCCCTTGCCCTTGCGTATGGTTGCGCGCGCGATGCTCTCCTTGCGCTTGCCGCGGTAAACGTTGCTTTGCTCTTTCTTCTGCTTTGGTTTTGATTTCTTTTTTGCAGTAGCCATGAGTAAACACCCTTAGTTTGATTTGCCGCCCAGCTCCACGCAAAGTTCGGAGAGCGTGAAAAAGCCGTGCTTGGCTTCTGACGAGGCTTCGGTGATTTTTTGCGATTTGCCCTGCGGCTCGCCCGAAACCACCTTGAGCCTGTGGTATGCGTCCCTTCCGCGCCTGCTTGACCAGGGGAGCATGCCGCGGATCATCCTGCGAAGCAGCAGGTGCGGGGTGCGCGGCCACACCGGCGAGTCCTCGGGCGTGCGCTTGTTCTTTTGGTGCCTTCGGGACAGGTATTTTTCCCTGGCGACCGAAAGCGTGCCCAGCATGACTGCCTTGTCGGCGTTTATGATTTCCACTTCCTGCCCTGAAAGCAGGAGCTTTGACACCCTTGCGCCCAGCCTCCCTATGACAGCGCCCTTTGCGTCTATTACAACCATCATCCCACCTATTTTATGATTATGAGGTCCTTGCCGGTCGGATTGCTCTTTGCCGCGTCGGCTATGGATATTGCCCGTCCGCCCGATGATTCTATGAGCTTCCTTGCGGACTCCGAGAATGAAACTGCGGCAACCGTGACCTTGGAGGAAAGCGAGCCTGCACCCAGCACCTTGTCAGGCACCACCACCACCTTGCCGTTGGAGTAAGCGGCGATTTTGCTCAGGTTGACCCCTGCCTTCCTGCGCGAGGATGAGGAAAGGAGCTCCAGCACACGCTTCCAAAAGGGCGTTTTTCTCGCCTCAGGCGGCATGCCTGCCGAGATCTTCAGGTTTTTTTCGGAAAACTTTTTCCTTTTCATAAGCAACACCAAACAATACGTGTGGGGGAAGGGATTTGTTCCCTCATATTCCCTTTCTTTTGGGGGTGGACCCCTCAGACCCTTTTCTTTTGGGAAAGAAAAGGGGATATGGGATTGAACCCTCGAAGCCCTAAGGCACCAGCCCCTCAAGCTGGCGCATTTGACCTAGCTCTGCCACCCCCACACGTTCAAATCCAAACTTTCACATCACCTTAGTCTTTCTCCTTTTTAATTGACGAAATCTTCTCATCGAATTCGTCGCATTTTTCGATTATCATGTCCGCGCTCTTGGTAAGCATGGCGCGCGGGTCGATCTGCATGAACGACTCGACCTTGAACTTGAACTCTGTTGGCGAGAGCATTTCGTAGGAAACCAATCCGGGCTGGAATTTCCCGTGCTCCCTTCCTATCCCCTGCCTTGCTTTTGCCTCCAGCCTGAGGTTCTGACCTTCCAGGAGCCTCAGGAGCGGAATGTCGTCAAGGGCTGATTTTATTTTTGCATCCGTGCTCTTGAGCGATTTGGAGTAAATGGTCCCTGGGCCCTCTGCGTCCAGCGTGAAGACGACCTCGTCTTTTGCCCTTGCCACATCCGAAAGCAATGGCACCTGGCCGAGCCGATGAGCGAGGTACTCGTCGAACATTGCCGAGGAGTTTTCATAGAAGGTCACGCGGTCGATTGCGAACGTCGGCAGCTGGCCCACCACGTAGCGGCGGACGAGGTTGGAGAACGGAGCAGACCCGTCCTTGAGCAGGAACTGCAGCCTGTTTCCCTTTTCCTCTTTCATTTCTATGTCCATAAGCTCACCTTCTTTATACCCTGCGCCCCCTTCTTCCGCCCGGCCTCTTGGTGGTGTCGGTCGGGATCGGCGTCACGTCCTCGATTTTCCCGATCCTCAGGCCCATCCTGGCCAGCGAGCGGACCACTGCCTGCGCACCTGAGCCAGGGGTCTTTGCCCCGTGGCCGCCGGGGGCACGGATGCGTATGTGCAGCCCGGTTATGCCGCGGTTCTTGACTTCGTTCGCCACTTTCGCAGCAGCCTGCATGGCTGCGTAGGGCTTGCCCTCTTCCCGGTCAGCCTTCACTATCATGCCGCCCGAGGCCTTTGCGATTGTTTCCGCCCCGGATATGTCTGTCACCGTAATAATCGTGTCGTTTTTGGAGGAGTACACATGCGCAACGGCCCACTTGTACTCGCGCCTGAAGGGCTTTGCCTCTTGCGCGCTAACCACAGGGGTTGCCGTCCCGCCTGAAGGTGGCTCGGGGGGCTTTGAATCGTCCTTTTTTTCCACAGGGACCGGCACAGCTTTTTTCTCCTCGTGCACATGCTCGTGCTTGGCTTCCTCGAGCTTCTTTTCTTCGTGCTTCTCCTGCTTTGCCTCCTCGTGTTTTGTTTCCTCATGCTTCTCCTCATGAGAATGCTCGTGTTTCTCCTGCTTTGCCTCCTCTGGTTTTTTTTCAGAAGGGTGCTCGTGTTCCTTTTTTTCGTTTGTCAAGAATATCACCGGTTAGCCTTCCGCCTTTGGAGCAGGCTCTGCGGGCTCCACCACTTCCCTGGGTGCCGCCTTTTTGGGTTCTGCCTCGTGCACCGAAATGTCAATCGGCTTGTAATAGGATATGTACTGCTCCTCCTCTGCGGTCACCATGTACGATGGCGCGGTCACTTTCTTGCCCTTCACTGCGATGAAACCATGGGTGACCAGCTGGCGTGATTGCGTTGCTGTGCGGCCAAGGCCCTTTTTCATAACGCGGGTTTGCAGCCGCCTGTCCAGGAAATTCTCAACAGTCAATGAAAGAATGTCCTCGAGGCCTGACTCGGCCGGAAGCACGCCCAGGCGCGAAAGCTTCATAAGGAGCGGCTTTCCCTGCTCCGCGCCTTTTGCGCCAAGCGAAAGAAGCCGGATGGCGTTCCTCCTCGCCTTTTTCAAGTACTGCAGAGTGACCCAGATTTCGCGCGTGTTCTTCAGCCCGTAGGCGCTCCGAAGCTTCTTGTCGGTCTTAATCCTGTCCGCGTCCCAGACTTTTCGGGGCGTTTCGTACTTGTTTTTTATCCTTCGCGGGTCTCCCATGAAAATTTCCTCCATAAGTTTTCAAGAATCACTTCTTGGCTTCCTCCTTCTTTGCCGGCGCGGCCTTTGCTGCTGGCGCCGCTCCTGCAGCCGCCTTTGGAGCAGGGCCTGCCGCGCCCTTTGCCCCTGCCGCCGGTGTCGCGCCCACTACGCCTGCAGCCTGGGCCGCAGCCCCGGTCTGCGCTGCTGCGGCTGCGCCTGCCTTTGCAAGCACTGCCTTTCTCAGCACGCCGACCGTCATGCCGGTCCTTCCTGTGCTCCTGGTGCGCTGCCCGCGGACCTTCTGCCCGTAGGCGTGGCGGTAGCCTTTCCAGGTATTGGAATCCTTCTCGTGATCAATGTCCTGCCTGACTGTGAACACTAGGTCTGATCCAATGAGATGCACGTCCTTGCCTGTGAAAAGGTCCTTCTGCCTGTTGAGCATCCTGGTTGGAACCCCGTAGCTTTCGGGGTGGGTAAGCACATGCTCGAGCTTGAGGACTTCGTCCTCCGTAAGCTCGCCTATCATGGTCATGTCGTTCATGCCAAGCTTCTGGGTTGCGATGTCTGAGATCACCGTTCCGAGGTTGATCCCTATCCCCTTCACTGAGGCGATTGCTCGGCGGATGGGAAGGTTTCCACGCAGGTCCTTTCCTGCTAGGCGCACCACGCCCCTGATTTCCTTTCCTGACGCCGACACAACTGGCTTTTGGGGCGATTGCTGCTGCTTTCTTACCGGCTGCGCTTTGGTTTGTGAATCGCCGGCCTGGCGGTTAAAGCTGTGTTGAGTTTTTTCCTGCCGTTTTTCTGAAGGCTTTTCCGAAGCCTTTTGGTCCTTTTCAGCCATCGTGAATCACCATGGAATTTTTCATTTCTTGCAGGTGTAACGGGAAGCGCCGGGAATGGGATTTTTGGGCGGCGCAACACGAACCCATTTTTCGGGGCTTATTGACCTGAACCCATAAGGCCTTGCGACCACACGCTTGCAGGATGCCCTTTTTCCGCATTTTCCGTTTTCCGTCATGTGCATTTTCGTCGAAACGAAAATGCATCAGACATGTCCGTTTCGACTGACATGCTGAACGCTTTTTTCGCCGAGCGTTGGCGGGAGGCGAAAAAGGGGTTGTTCCAGGCGTGCGCACTACCAGGTTATGCGATCCCGGCATTTTTCCCGATTACCATCATCTGCGCGATTTTTGAGCGCGGCTCCAAATCTTCGGATATGTCCCCCGCTTCATTATTATCGTCAGCGGCAGCGCGACTGCGCCTTTGCTTTCCGTTTTCATTTTTTCCGAAGAAGCCGTGGCGCGTCCTACGCCGATCAGCTCTTCTTTCATTGTCCTGAGGGCAACCGTGGCGCCTTCCGAAATGCCCCCGTCGAACGAGGAGAGGCCCGGCCGGTAAACCGGCGAGCCTGCCGAGACCGCCTCAACGGCGGAGTCCTGCAGCACCATTTTGGGAAGGGAGAGCGCCTCAGACGCCGGTATCAGGATTTTCCTGACAGCCGACTCGTCGCGCTTTTCTTGTGCAAGCCACACCGCGTCGGAAATTTCCTGAAGCGTGTGAGCGGAGAGCTCTTTTATCGCCCCGACTGAGATCCTTCTCAGCTCGAGCATCGATGCGCCCCCGCAGAATCTTGCGAAATCGTTCACGAGCACCCGCACGTATGTTCCGGCTTCGCAATGCACCTCGAAAAGCACCTTCGTGGACTGTAATTGGAGGAGATGGATATAAAAAACCTTGCGTTGGCGCGGCTGCTTCCTCACAGCGCTCATTTTCGGCGGAGTTTGCGTTATTGTGCCGGTGAAGCGCTTAAAAAGGGGGAGAAGCTCTGATTCCTTCATTTCCCTTCCTGTTTTCATGAGGCAGACATATTTCTTGTCCTTGGAGGAAAGGTAGGGGAGGAGGCGCGTTGCTTTCCCAATCCCCACAGGAAGCACGCCCGAGACCTGGGGGTCAAGCGTGCCTGCGTGGCCGGACTTTTCCACGCCGAGAATCTTGCGCACGAATGCGGATACCTCGTGGGAGGAGGGGCCGCGGGGCTTGTCCAC
>DUFS01000043.1 GCA_013331805.1 Microcaldota archaeon
TTTGTGCTCTCCTCGTCGGCGCTTTTCTTTTCCACGCCGTAGAATGGAAAATGCCTCGCATAACTTTGGGGTTCTTGTGACGTGCAAATCCCTAATTTTCACTTTTTGCATCAGGCCGTCCGCTAGGTAAACAACACTTGGTCAGATGGTCGGAAGACGCTGCGTTTCCTGGGAAATGAGGGGTGGCGAAAAAAGAATATTTAAATATTAAAATGTTCTAATATGTAGCGTGGGCAAGGAACTGTACAAATTCCATTCCGAAGTATGCAAAGTGTTCTCCAACCCGACCAGGCTGGAAATCCTGGATTTGCTGAGGGGCAAAGGCATGTCCGTTTCAGAGCTTATGGGAAAGACGGGACTAAGCCAGGCAAATGTCTCCCAGCACCTGTCCATAATGAAATCCAAGGGAATTGTCGTATACAAAAGAAGGGGGAAAAATGTCTATTACGGGCTTCACAACCCTAAAGTTGTCAGGGCGTTTGACATAATGCGCGAAGCTTTGATAGAAAACCTCAGGAAGCGTTTATGAGGGGTGCGTCAATATGGCAAAAATGACTGTGGTAATTGGTTCGAACGAGCCGGAAAAGGCGTGGAACGCCTTCAGGTTCGCCAACCTTGCCTTGGAAAAAAAGGATAGCGTAACGGTCTTCCTGATGAACAGCGGCGTGGAGTGCCTCGTTGACACTGGCAAGTTCAACGTCAAAACCCTTTCTGAAAAATTCGAGTCTGGCGGCGGCAAGGTTCTGGTCTGCGGAACATGCATCAAAAGCCGGAACATGGACAAGGTCTGCGACATTTCAAACATGGAGACTTTCTACAACCTTCTTATGGAGAGCGACAAGCCAGTTTACTTCTGAGATGACTATAGACACCAAAGTGCCGATATCCACAGCAACCTATTTATTCAACTTGAAGCCCTGGCCAGTGGCTGGTGCAAGCCTTGGCAGTATGGCATCAGACCATCCGGCTATCATTTCTTGATAGTCATTTTCCTAGGGCGTGGCACGTCGCAAGAATAGCAAAACACGCTCTGGGGAAAACAGCCCCTCGTCGGCGTTTTTTGTTTACAAAAAACGCGCCCATTTCTGCCGCAGCGGAAATAGGGCGGCGCATTTTTCTTCTAATTTTTTTCCCCTTTCCGCTATTATTAAATAATCCTCCAGCAAAGCCCCTATCATGAAAATGCCATCGTTTGCCAAGCAGCTTGACGCGAAATGGAGGGAAAAAACCTCGAAAATGAACCAGCGCCTGGACGAATTCTACCGCATATTCAAGAGAAACCAGTACCCGACCGCTGACCACCTTTTCTTTGCCCTGGAGGACTTGCCGAGCATGGGAAAGGAATACTGGTTCCTGTATTTCTGTGCGCCCCCCAACGAGGAGCAGGTGGTGCTCACGCTGGGGAGGTCTGTTGAGCCTGTCAAAGTGAACCGGACCCGCGTGCGCAGTGAAGAGGAGACGGAAAGTGTCCCCTGCGCCGCGGTTTGCTGGTTCTACTCTGGAAAAAAGCACGTGGTGTTTGATTCAATTGCAAACGTGTCGATCGGTAAGGGTAAAGAACAGAGCTTGAGCGCAAGGAACGGCAACAGCAGCATAACAACATCCGGCAAATACCCCTCATATTCCATAGAGCTTGTGTCCGGGGGCAAAAAGGTCTTTGAAGCCAAGGCTTTTCCCCCAAAAAAGGGCATGCCATTCGAAATGGTCCACCTGCTCAAGACGCCAGTGGTGCCGAGGTTCGGCGCTGCCATGATCAACTACTACTTTGATTTCAAGGGAAAGCTCGATGGCAAAAAGCTTTCAGGCAAGGCGTACCTGCAAAAAGTGGTCGCAGTGCTGCCGCTTGCGCCCTGGAACTGGGTGAGGCTGCACTTCAGCAACGGAGACATTGTGGACTTCTTCACAGCCAAGCCGCTTGGGTCCAAGTCGGACATGCGGTTTGCCTGCAACGACTACATTGAGCTCAACGGAAAACGGATAATGCTTCCGGGCCTTCAGCTCACATCATACCTTTCACAGGAAAAGAGAATCTGGGCGCTTTCAGGCAAGAATTTCTATTGCGCAATGGAAACTTACTCGGTCCAGCCCTTTATCATGGAGCAGAAGACCACCTTCCGCTATGATGAATACCTGGTCAAGGTGCGTGCTTTGGCATTCAAGGAAGGCAAAAAGGAATACTCACTTTCCGACTTTGGCGAAGGAGTGGGCTTGGTCGAGGACGCAAGCGGCTACCTGCTCTGATCCCTAAATCAGGAATCCCCAGGCATTTTCCATATTGCCCCAGCCGTTCTTGAGCATTATTTTTTCTCCTGAATCCAATTTCAGCACAAGCTTTGCAGTCGCAGGATACTCATTGTACTCAAAGGATGACTTGATGGGCGACGGCCCTGCGCTTTTCACGAATTTCCAGCAGGAGTGGGAATACGCCTCTGCCTGGGCTTCTATGGCAAATCCCTTTCCGCGTCCCAGAATTTCATGCCTCCAAAGCCCGGTGCCTTCGATCTTAATTGGCATGACAGACACCCTGCTGCCCTCAAAAATCCTTCCAGATGGCGCATGGTAAAGGAGAATGTCTTGCTTTAACGGAAGGGAGGGCTTGCGAAGGGTTTCCCCTTTCCAAAGATTGCCTGCAAGCATTGCCCTGCCTATGTAAGGGACCATATAGGTGAAGAAGCTTCCGTCCTTGAAGTGGTACAGCCCCCAGTACCACTGCGGAGGCGGGGCAGCCACCAGTATTTTCTGGAAGTACGCAGTCCCGTAAATTTTCTTCCTTGTTCTTTCTGCAGTGCTTTCAAAGCCCGAAAGCTCCATTATCTCCAGGCGGGTTCCTTCCAGCTCCATCCCAAAAGGGAGCTTGGTCGAGCCATAGGTCGGCCCTACTGCAGGATTCCTGTCTTTTTTTCTTGTGCGGAATTCGAATTTTTTCCCCTGTGCGGCAATTTTGGTAATGAATTCCTGCCCATCCTTATAGAACTCGCTTGGGGTCTTGCCAGGCGCAGAAAGCCTCATTTTTCCAGGATCCAGCATCATCGCAGTTTTCTCAAGCACAAAGTCATGGTGCATCTTTTTTCCGTCAAAATACCAGGCCGCAGCCGCGCCGTTCAGCTGGAACTTGTCGCCTTTCTTCTCAAACTGCACCGGAATCTCTATGTCAAGTGAGTTGCATCTTATCCTCGGGTCCTTTTTTATCGACCAGAGTATCATGAGCTGCCTGCACCTGCCGGTCTTTTCAGTGTCCTTGTCGTGGATGAAAAATAGCCAGAACCACCAGAACCAAGCCCCCAACACATTCCAGCTTTCCGGAGGCGACCAGATCTTTCTAATGAGTTCCTTTTCTTCCTCACTGCTTTGCTTGCGCATATTGCACCTTTTTTAAGGAATGAGTTTATATTTGCCTTCACTTTCGGGAAGGTTTTACAATGGAAAGCACAGATGGGAAAACGTATGGTGCAATAGTGGCTGGCGCAGGCCCTGCAGGCTGTTCGGCAGCTCTTTTCATAGCCAATGCAGGGAATGCAGTTCTTCTCCCGGACAAGTCCCATTTCCCGCGGGAAAAGGTCTGCGGGGATGCGTTCAGCGGCAAGTCAATCGGCGTCATGAGGGAGCTTGCGCTTCTTTCTGAAATAGTAAAATTCCCACACGGCATTGTCCGGGGGGTATCCATGTTTTCCCCTAATGGCAGGTCCATCACAGTCCCCTTTCCCAAAGCCGAAGGCATGGATTTTGCAGGCTACACAATTAGGCGAAAAGACGTGGACAGCATACTTTTCCAGGCAGCGCTTGCGCACAAGAATATCGAGGTAGTCCAGGGCTTCCAGGTGCAGGGGCTGCTAAAGGACGAATCAGGCGCAGTCATGGGTGTTGAAGGATCCGGCGCAGACGGAAAAAAGCAATCCTTCCAATCGCGCGTGGTGATTGGCGCAGACGGAGCCGCCTCTGCTGTCTCGCGGCTACTTAAGCTTCCTCCATCTCCTGTGGAACACGTCTATTCTGCAGTGCGGGGCTACTACAGCGGCATTTCCGGCCTTACCGAAAACATCGAGCTTTATTTCATAGACGGCGTCCTGCCCGGCTACCTTTGGATATTTCCCATGGGCAACGGGATTGCCAATGTTGGCGTGGGCATACTCTCTTCAGATCTCCAAAAAGGCAGGAAACACCCGGCGGTCGTGCTCAAAGACGCAATAGCCAATCATCCTGCGATTTCCTCCAGGTTCAAAGAGGCGAAACTGGAAGGAGGCATAGCCGGCTGGTCCATTCCCAACGGCTCCTTCAGGAAGCAATGCCACGGCAACGGCTGGGTTCTGGTTGGCGACGCCGCCTCGCTTGTGGACCCATTCTCAGGAGAGGGAGTGGGAAACGCGCTTTCATCAGGAAAATTCGCGGCAATGGCGATCAACAGGGCGCTTTCGCAAAATCCAGGAACAATGCCCCTGAGTGCAGATTCGCTTGCAGGCTACTCAAAGGAAGTCGACCTGAAGCTCCGCCCTGAGATGGAAAACTCCTACAAGCTGCAGAGGCTTTCGCGCTTCCGCTTCCTCCTGAACCTTTTCATCGGAAAGGCGGCAAGCAAGCCACAGGCCCGGCAGATAATAGTCGACATGTTCGCTTCGGACGAAGGCAAGAAAAAGGTAGAATCGCCGCTCACCTACCTTAGGCTGCTTCTTCCCTGAGCGATTAGGCGCCTCAGACAATATTGAAAATGTCAAGCTGCAAATCCTTTTTCTTCTCAAGCTTCTCCCCAATCTGGGAAAGCAGCATGGATTTTATCGACTTGTATTCCCCAGGCTCCACGGGTGCATTCCCAATGGCATGAGAAAGATTCTTCGAGTTGAAGCAGAACATCGAATCCCGGACGTTCTCGCAGTTATGGCAAAAGTAGGAGTCCGAGCAGTCCCTGCAGTTGTCGCATTCGAAGCAGCGATTCAGCTTCTGTGATCTGTAGCAATTGATGCAGAAAGAGCTGTCGAATACAGAATCGCAGCCGAAACAGTGTTGGGAGCTCCTTGGCCAAAATGTATAGCCGCAGTACTTGGCGTATACTGTGCCAGAAGAGCGGTAACAATTTGATGAGTCAATGCAGGCAGTGCATTCAGGCAGATTGGCATTTGCTCCGGTTCGAATATCCACCCTGAAGTACGCGATTCGCCCGATTCTCTCATGGGCATTCTCAAGGCTTATTGACTCGGCCTCAATTTGCGAAAGCATAGATGAGATTCCAAGCTTTTCAGCCTCGCCTATTGTGAGCATCCTGTCAGGCGGGACCGGCGGAATTCCTATCATATGCCTCAGGGTGTAAATTATTGCGCCGCTGGCTGCCGATTCCCTTTCCTCAATGGGGTGAGTATGCCTTTCCAGCCAGGCGCGGTAGCCATCCATGCCAAAAAGCTCCCTGCCAAGGATCAGGTTGGCAGTTGTTGAAAACTCCCTTTCGATTATTTCTCGGTCCTCACCGGCATACTGTTCCACATCAGCGCATTGCCCCAGGTTTTTCAGGTCAGCTTTCCTGCTTTTTGACGCAATCTCCAATATTCCTGGCAGGCGCCTGTCCTTTTTCAGCTTTTCCACAATCTCAGAAAGCAGCTTATCCTTCACCTGCGCATATTTCGAAGGATCAAGCTCCAGATTGCCTATGCACCTCTTCCTGTTTTTCAGGTTGAACGAAAAAAAACATTCGCTGCAGGCGTCCAAGCCATAGCTGTAATAGCAGTCAGAGGTGTTCTGGCTGTTCCAAACCTCGAAGCAGCGCTTTTCGCGGAAGGTCTGCGAGCAGCGTATGCAAAACTGCGACTCGCCAGGTCCGTATGTGCCGAAACAGTCCTCGGACAGCCTTCCAAAAGCATTCAGTACCAGGTATTTGCAGTCACCCATATTTGCAATGCCCATTGCGTAAAAGCTGTCGCTCACATTGGTGCTCCTTTCGACGTGGCCGGAATTGCCAAGTATGACGCTGCCCGAATAACAGATCCGTTCGGATACGGCATCCACCAGCGAGTCGATATCCTTTATTTGGTTTATGGATAAAGGCTCGAATTTTCTGCTGTAATCTGTCTCGTCAAAGCTCAGCCATTTCGCGTTTTTTGAGTAGTCATCAAATGCGACCGTGACTTCCTTTCCCGATAGAGACGATTTCTTGGTAAAAAGGGGTTCGACATACTCCGAAAGGTACGGAAGGTAGTCCTCAAGCGGGCCCACTTCGCCCTTCAGCACCACCCTGCAGGCATTCCTCCAGCGCCTGTCCAGGACTTCAAGTATTTCGCCCATGATGTTATTCCTTTGTCAATTGTTTTTAAATGCTACAATAAAGATTAATACTTCCCCTGATGCCTCCGTAGCTCAGTGGTAGAGCGCCAGTTTCGTAAGGAAAACCCCCAAACGTTCCAGAAGGTGGGTTTCCCTGCTTCCTCCCCATCAAAACAGGAGGATTCGGAAAAACTGGAAGTCGTGGGTTCAATCCCCATCGGAGGCTTGCAGCTAAAAAGCCGGAAAAACTGATTCTTTTCTTCGTTCTGTGCCGCGCGTCAGTGCTCTAGATCCCAGCCATTGCCCGCTAGACTAGGGGCTACTCGAATCCACTTATCCTCATCCACGCAGCAGATGGATTGCGAAGATTGGGCTATATATTCATGCGCTCCAGCAGAGGCTTCATTTCTCTTATCCAATTTCTTCTGAGCCTTCCAAAAACTCGTGCAAGTCAACTGCGATCTTTTTCCTTATCCTTGCGAATTCCTCGGGGAACTTGGCTTCGAGCTTCGCAGGTATTTCGCCCCTGATTGCGTGGACCGCGACTAGCTCTTCAAGAAAAGCAGCCTTCCAACCCATTTCATATATTTTGACCAATAAGGCGGAAATTCCGTTATCACGCAATACCTTCTCCTTGGCTAAATATTCATCCTCGTCTTGTGGATCCCTGCAGACTTCGACAAAAATCCCAAATGAAGGGATGAAAATGTCTATTTCTACCAGATTAAGTGATCTACCTGAAGATACAAGGACCGGCTGGTGCGCGGTCCAGTTCAGGTTCAGCTCCTCAGATATGAACGCAGCAACCAACCTCTCTTCGTGGGAGCCCATCGCATCGTAGGCGCCGGCAGTCTTGCCTTCACCCATATCTTCTCTCAGCTGTCGTTTCGGGGCGTTTATTTATTAGCTTTCTTCGGCATCCATGAATCCATGGCAGCAAGGGAGGAACTGGAAAAAAAATACCTCACTGAGGCAAGGGGCTTTGCCGGGGATTATGTTGAGAGCACCTCGCCCAGGGAGCTTTTGAGCCACATGGAAATTTACCAGCTGGTTTTCCTGCTTTTTCTGGGGATGACCCTGATTTCGCTATTCAAGGCCCTGGCAGCCGGTTTTGAAATCGCCGCTGCAGTGGCCTCGCTCACGCAGCTTTTGTGCTTAGTGCTCTCTCTCCGCTATTCCTCTCACAATAGGTCTGGCAGGAACATATTGGTCTTCCTGCTGGTGATAGTGCTGATCTCCTCTGTCCTGTTTTTCATTGGGGATGAAGCAAGGGGAAACCTGGAGCAGTACTTTGTATTCAACCCATATTTGTATGCCACTTTCTACGGTTTTACAATTTTCTTCTTCAAGCTTTTGGTTGAGCGCCGTGTGGAGTACGAGCTATTCCTAGAGCTATTGAAAAAATCCAGCGGCATGGGCAAGAAAGATGGATTCACGGTTGCTAAGGAAGGGATTCTTTCTTTCATTGACAGGCTTCTCATGCCCTAGCCTTTCTTCTCCTTGATGGTTTTTTGCAGCTTGTAGGGCTTGCCGTTCGCGTCCACGCCCGAAATGTCAATGGTCAATTTCTCAAGCGAGGATTCCCCTCCGGCCTCGAATTTCAGCTTCACGTTCTTCTCCTGCCCCCTGATCTTCGCCTTTTTGCCCAGAACCGCCCGGAGCCGCATGCTCTCCTTTCCGTATGAAACGGCCGATTCAGGAGACAAAATACCGCCGCTCTCCCCCTGGTTGTCAAAAACCAGGCACAAGAAGAGATTCCCATCCTCGCGTTCGAAAGAAGCGCTTGCAGCCTTGTAGGAAAGGTCAAGCGGCGTCTTCACCACGCATTCCATCCTGAGGGCATCGCTTTGTGCAGCTTCCCTGTCCACATAAATCGCAGTCTCCTTGATCTGTCCCATGAATGCCATCGCCCCTCGCGGAGCTCCATCCGGAAGGTCGAATTTCACGCTGAAAGCAGCTTCCGATTTCGGCTCGATTCCGCACCTTCCAGGCTCGAGTTTCAGGTCGATTTTCTTCCCCTTGGAGTCAGTAAGAGCAGCGGTAAGCTCAACAGCCAGCCTCTGATCCGAGCGGTTCTTGCCAGCAAGCACAAGCAAATTGTCCTTTTGCCCAACTGACAGCGAGACCGGCAAGCCCTTGCGCGCCTCCAACGAAAGCGCTGGCTCCCCTTCTATGCCGTGCTTTACCCCGCGAGGGGTTCGGATGCGCTCACCCTTGTGTTCGGGCCGGATTCCCTTTAGCGGCATGTGACCTGCGGAAAAGCCATCCCTGCCAGCAGCAATGTCCAGCTGCTGATTATTTTTTCCAGATTCTCCCTTTGCCTTCGCTGCAGCAGCCTTCTGCCTGTCGATTGAAACGCTCCAGTTATGCTTTTTCCTTTCATCATCGTATAGCGCAGCTTCAGCCCTTCTTCTTGCGAGTATTTCGGACTGGTCTTTCTCGAACAGCTTGCCCTCTTCGATCTCGCGCTTTTTCTTGTCCTCCTCAGCCTTGTCGCGCCTTTCTATCATCCTGTTTTGCCAGGACCAGCCGCCCTCGCCGGCCGCGCCCTTCCGCCCGACCGCCATTCCGCCGTACCCGTAAGTGCCGCTTGCAAGTGCGTCTTTCCGCATCTTGTCGCGCCGCTGCTGCGCTTCCTTTTCCAGCTTGTTCCTAATATCAGCTTCCTTTATCTTCCGGATTTCCTCGAGCCGGCGCTCCTCCTTCCTGCGCTTGGCGTCCTCCTCCTGCCTGACCCGTACATAGCAGGTCATGCAGTAATCCTTTCCCCCATGATCCACTCCGGACTCGTATTCCGTCCTGCATCGGTCGCAGCGCCTTGCCATGAAAGACCTTCTTGCGTTAGCTTTTTTAACTCGAGGGAAGCTATAAGCGCATGGCAAGGCAATCCCATACCAAGCACCCCAAGATGCGCAAGGAAAGGATAGCTTACGGAATTCTTATTTCCGCACTTGGATGCCTGTGGCTTGCGGACGAGCTTGGCTGGCTGAGCACGACTTTGCCGCTCGGACCAATTATTGTCATACTGCTCGGATTCACCATGCTGCTTCCCTGGCTGGAAAAGTGAAATGAGGTGTTTTTTTGAATCTTGTGTTTGAAGCCCCGTTAGCCGACAAGGCAAAGCTGACTGCGATTCTCGAGGCCGATCCCTACGCGCAAAAAAGCTTTTCCCGCAACGGGTACAAGGTGAAGGACGGTGCATCCCTTGGCCAGGACAAGGAGAAAGTGTTCGTTTTCATGCGCGCAAGCGAGGAATTCGCCTCTATTGCCAAGGAAAAGCTGAAGGATGCCGCAGCCCAATCCAAG
>DUFS01000067.1 GCA_013331805.1 Microcaldota archaeon
TGCAACAAGGCAATTTGGTGGGTGCTGGACGAAATAAAAAAGGGCCACGGCCGATGGAGCAAACCGCATGTTTGCGACAGTTTTGGAGCCGCAGCTCCAAAGGCCGATAGCCGAACGAAGTGAGGCCACGGCCGATCGCACAACCGCGAAGCGGTTTGCGAGAAGTGGCACGAACCCGAAGGGTGAGGGCCACGGCCGAGACTCGAACTCGGTCGAGGGGCTCCACAGGCCCCCATGCTACCATTGACATCACCGTGGCCGCAGCAGAGATTAGCTGGGCAAAAGAAATTAAACCTGAGCCGAGTATTCCCATCCATGAAGACAACCGTGCTCCTGGCCATACTAGTCGCCATCGCGCTGGCTGTGGCGTGGTTCATATTCTCAAAGCCTGCCTACCCCTTAAGCGAGGAGGACGCGAAAAAATTCTTCCTTGAGGACCTGCAGGGCAGGTACCCTTCGGCAGATGTCCGCGAGGTGACCGAAATTATCCCCCTGACCTCGACCGACGGTTCCCCTTACTTCCAGCTCCAGGCAAGGGTCACGAACGGCATGTCCACCCCCTGCCCTGAAAGGATACACGTTTACTACGACTATCCGCCAAAGAATTTCGTGGCGCAGCCCCCGGAGTACATAACCAAGGGCTGCAAGGTCTGCCTGAACGTCGATGTGTGCGTGCTTGCCTACCCTGAGGAGGCGATAATTGCCTCGCACACCTATCCTGGCGCTGAACTCGTCGGGGATTTCGTGAGGCAAAACGCTGAAGCAGAGGCAAGCCCGCAGTATTTCGAGAATTTCGAAAACCAGACCGGGGTCTGGCAGGTAAACTGGAGCACCCCTTCCGCTGGCACGGCTTACGAGGTCCTGCTTTCCAAGAACCAGAACAGGGTGCTTGAAGTGAGAAGCACGCCAGTGCCGAACTAGTTTTCGTAGTAGTAGAATTCCCCTGCTTCTTTCTGCTCCCTGTCAAGGGCCGAGTCCGGCTTGTTTATCCTCGGCCTCTTGGAATCCTTGTCGCGCCTAAGGGTGATCCCGACAGATTTCAAGAATCCGTTCATCCCCTCCCGCTTGCCCGAGGGGGCGGCAGCGTGCCCGCTTTTGCCAGGCTCGCCCGAGAATATCATCATCCTTGAGGAAACCGCATCCAGCAGCACCAGGTCGTGGTCAATCACAAAAGCGCACTTTTTGCTGTCCATGATGACGCTTTGCAGAAGATCGGCAAACTCCAGCCTCTGCTCGATGTCCAGGAAAGCGGATGGTTCGTCAAAGAGGTAAATGTCAGCCTCGCTGGAAAGCGCAAGCGAAATGGCCACCCTCTGAAGCTCGCCCCCTGAAAGAGTATCCACCTTCTTATCCATGAGCGAATTCACGTTTAGCTTGCGCCGCGACTGCCCGGATATGAACTGGTCCAGGCCAGGAGCCGCGAACAGCTCCTGCACCTCGGCCGCACCTTCCAGCCTTATGTGCTGTGGCTTGTAGGAAACCAGCAGGGAGGAGAGCATTTCCGCATTGTCCGGCTTTTCCACGCCCGCAATCATCCTCATGAAAAGGGTTTTGCCTATTGCGTTTTCGCCCAATATCCCGACCACTTCGCCCTCCCTTATGCTCCCCCCGTCTGATGAGAACGAGAAAAGCTCGAATCTCTTTTCAAGCAAAGGGTAGGCGAACTTTATCGTGCCCGATGCAGCCTCGCCCGAGGAGGCTGCGGAAAACTTTATCTGGTGGTCGCGGAAGCGCGTGTTCTCCTCCTTGAGAAAGCCGTCCAGGTACTCGTTTATCCCGCTCCGCGCTGCCTTCACCCCTGAAACAACCCCGTAGGCATTCTCCTGGCCGTAGAGCACGTGCACGTAGTCGGACAGGTAGTCGAACACCGCAAGGTCGTGCTCGATCACCACCACCCTTTTTTCCTCAGCAAGCCCCTTGAGCGCGCGGGCGCACGAGAGCCTCTGCTTGATGTCCAGGTAGGCTGCAGGCTCGTCAAAGTAATACAGGTCGGCGTCCTTGCAGAAGGCAACCGCGATTGCCAGGCGCTGAAGTTCGCCTCCAGAAAGCTCGGAAATTCCCTTATTCAGCATGTTTTGGAGCGAAAAGAGGAGTGTTGCCTCCCCAATGGCGCCACGCTCGTCGTTTTTCCTGAGAAGCTCCCCTGCCCTGCCCTTGAATAGTTCGGGTATTTTCCCAATGCTCTGCGGCTTGAGCGAGACTTTCAGCTTTTTTTCGTGCAATGTGAGGAAGTAGTTCTTCAGGTCGGGCGAAAGCCTCTCCAAAATGGCCTCGTAGGTGAACTTGGTTTCAAAATCCGCGAAATTCGGGAGAAGCTGCGCTGCCATGAGCCTGATGGCGGTGCTCTTGCCTATCCCGTTCTTGCCAATCAGCCCGACCACGCCCTTTTGCGGCAGGGGAAGGTCGTACAGCCGGAACGCATTCACGCCGTACTGGTAGATGGGGAAGGACTTTTCCTCTGCGAGGTTGATTATGGTGATGCAGTCCACCGGGCACTTTTTCGGGCAGATTCCGCATCCCGTGCAAAGCTCCTCGGAGATTACCGGGTAGCCGTCCTTGTCCACGACCACTGTCTCGTCGCCCATGCGAACGCCAGGGCAGACCTTCATGCAGATGTAGCCGCACTTCTCCTTGATGCACTTCTCCCTGTCTATGATCGCAATCCTGGTTTTTCCGAAAAACTCCATATTAATCAGCTTTGGCTTTGGCACTATACGCTGCGAACCTTTTATTAGAATAGCGCCCGCCTGGAAGATCAGGAATTTTACGGCGTGAAAATTGTCCCATTTGGCACTTTATCCGAATAAAAGGGTTGCGCATTGCGTCCTGTCGAACCCCTGTTGGACAGAGTGTAAAAGTGGAAAAGCAGGCGCGGGACATGATAACCGCCCGAAAGGCATACGATGCGGCGCTTGCCGATTACGAAAATGACATGCATGAGAATCTGGAGCGCATTGGCCTTGAGGAACAGGAGCTGATGCAGTCGATTGGCGAATTTTACAAGAGGAAGGAAGGGATGCTTTCCGACTGGTCCAAGAGGTTTGCAAGAATAAGCAAGGCGGGGTTTGGCGGGTCGGTGGCCGCCTGGGTGGCGCAGGCAGTGCAGAACCTGTTTGAGCAGGTGCCGGTATTGCGCGACATGGCGTCCTGGATACTGCCCGCTGTGGCAACAGGAATGATCGCCCTTTCCGCAGCCTTCAAGTTCGTCCTGCCCTGGCACCTGCAGACCGTGAAGAACAGGCTGCCCATCAGGGAAAGCCAAAGGAGGATAGATGCTGCCGAGAGGATGGAGAACAGGCGCAGGGAGGAAAAGGAAATACTGCGCAAGCGAAAGGAATTCCTGGACAACGATCTTGTGGCAAAGCACGAAAAAATCGCCGAAAGGATGAGGCAGGCGTATTCCGACCTTTTGCCCTCATACGGATACGTATCGCCAAACTGAAGAGCCGATAGTCTTTTATTCCACCTCAAGGGGAATAATGCCGGAGTGGGGGGAGGACGGCTGACCCGGGCGCATATGTATGCGCTGAGGAGGAAGTTCTGCCCACCGTAAGAGTCCGAGGCGCTTAAGGCGCGATCGGGAACAGAAACGAACGACTCGCCCTCGCAGATGAATATGACGAAAGGAGATGCGCGGGAAGAGATGAAACGGCCCGTGAACGGATGCTGTGCGCGGTGCAAGGCTTTACGCCGCTTAGTCCAATGCCGTCTAAAACAGAAGGCAGGCTACCACCCCCCGCTCCAGGAAAACCCCCTCGCTAATCCGAAGGAGGGTTTCCCTGCTTCCTCCCAAACGCAGCATGAAAAATCGTGCCATTTTAATCCCTTTGCTTTCATATAGCATTCGTGCCAAGGTAACTCAGATGTGGGAATGCACGCATTCCCGCAGAGTAACTTGGTTAGAGTGCCAGACTCATATCTGGATCCGCCTCAGGGGCGTGTCCGATGGATTTGAGTGATGAGCCGGTCAGCCGGCAATGATATAGAATGACACTCAGCGGCAGACCGTTGCCGCTGCAAACCGGGAAATCTGGAAGCCGCGAGAGACGAACGCGTCCGCGAATCCAAATCTCGCCCTTGGCACATTTCTTTTTTCAGAAAAAGCGGCAGGCTTTCGCGCAAGCGGAAGCATCTTTGGCGGGTGACTCCCCTGCCGGACATGACGACTACTTCAAGCTGTAGATGTCCCCTGTGAGGCGGGTTACAACTCCGTCTTTCTTGTAAACTGACCTTTCCATCTTGTTTCCGTTGTAGTGGTCGGCCACCAGGATGCCGCCGTCATTAAGCATGTTCTTAAGCATTTCAACAACTTCTTGCGGCTGCTCCTTGCCAAGGAGCAGTATGCAGTCGTGCCTCTCATTTTCGTGAGCCCCCAGTGCATTGATTCCGACCACCTTGCTTGTGGCAAAAACATCCATCTTGCCAAACTCTCCCTTCAGGTAATCTGCCGCTTGAGCGCCGGAGCCAGTTTTATCCGCCACCTCAAGAATGCTGACGCTGCCCCTTACAGTAAGATATTCCATTACCACTTCTTGTATTCCTATGAACTGGACAGTGCCATTCGGCTTTTTCACAGTGTTGTGGTCAGGGCCAAGAACATTCCCGAAGAATTCGCTCTTGGGGTTCGCACTGTTAGTCGATATGCCCGTCTTAGCCGATATGCCCGTCTTTTTTCTAATCGTATGAGGAGATTTCTTCACAGTAGTGATAACTGTTCTCTGCACCCCAACCATGATTACACCCCATTTTCCACCTAAAAATCAGATTAATTGCCCTTGCACCCGCATTTAACCCTTGTGTTCCATTTGCAATAGGCTGCCGATGAGTCGCGGAGAGGCAGCCGGCGAACAAGGCGGCGTGCGCCCCCTTTCCTTTCTTCTTCCTTGAGTATAATTCCGATCGGAATAATTCTTTCAGGGAATAATAAATAGGGGTGCGTCTTCGAAACTACCGTGATTTGGATGGCGCAAAAAGCAGGATACTTCACCCTGGATGCAAAAGGAAAAATTCTAAAAAATAAACGTGGGGAGATCATAATCCACAGGAAAAACATAACCACCTCCGGAGCCCTGGCAGACTGCATGATCGCCGGAGGCGGCGGCGCCATCGACAGGAATGCGTCCGTGAGGCCCGGATGGGAGAAAAAAATTGTCTTCGACGATGTTAAGGGGAAAAAAATCAGCCAGGGCAAGATAAAGGAAAAAAGCCTGGCCGAAAAACAACTTCAATGACGTCCTCCCCGACCTTTAGGTCGGGGTTTCCTGATTTATAG
>DUFS01000022.1 GCA_013331805.1 Microcaldota archaeon
AATTTGGGGGAATGGGCTAACCTGGTATGCTTCTAGGTTTGGGTGACCCTTTTGCGCGCTCCAGACGGGTACGCTCGCAAAAGCGTCAACGGAAAAGGGTCCAAGAAACCTAGCGATCTGTGTTCAAATCACAGTTCCCCCATAAGGTGCGGCAGGACGCCAGAGGGAAAGCTGCCTCTGCATAGGGCTGCATGCTGCACCTTATGCCCATTTACTTTCGAACTGCCTTCTTCGCATCGGGGAAAAGGTGCAATGGATGAAATACGGGAATTCTGAACTGGGCGGAAAGTTCGTGCTCGGGCCAATGGCGGCCTACACGGACATTGCCTTCAGGCTTCTTTGCAGGAAGCGCGGGGCAGCCATGTGCTTCACCGAATTCGCGAACGCGAATGCAGTGGTGAGGAAGATACCTGCGGCAATGAAGCTCCTGTCCACCTGCAGGGAGGAGATGCCTGTAGGGATCCAGATATTCGGCTCAAGCGAAGAGATGATGCGGGATGCGGTGAGGGCGATTGGCGGATGGGTGCGCGACGGGGAATTGTTTGCCTCCTGCATTGACCTGAATTTCGGCTGCCCCTCGGGAAGCGTGATCCGCGCAGGGGCCGGCTCCGCACTCCTGAAAAAACCAGAAAAAATCGCAGCCATTGTGTCAGCCTGCGCTTCTGCATCAGAAATGCCGATCACATGCAAAATAAGGGCGGGCTGGAAAGAGGACAATGCCGTTGGGATTGCGGAATTGGTAGAAAAATCAGGCGCGTCCGGAATAACCGTCCACTGGAGGACTGCGACAGAGGGAAGAAGGAGGAAGGGTGGCTGGGAAGTGGTTGGCGAGGTGAAAAAGGCAGTCGAAATGCCTGTGATTGGGAACGGGGGGGCTTCTACCCCTGAATTGGCAGTGAAATTCCTGCGCTGCACTGCCTGCGACGCAGTGATGATTTCCTCAGGCGCGCTTGGAAATCCTCGGATATTTGAAAGGGCAAGTGCGCTGCTCGGAGGAAAGGAGATGCCTGAAGTGAACTGGAAGGAGAAGCTTTCGGACTTCCGCGAGTATGAGAAATTGTCTGAAAAATACGGAGTGCTTTCAGCAAAATCCATGCGCGCCCATGCAATCGAGTTCCTGGCAGGGCAAGAGGGAGTTAAGACAGCAAGAAAGAAGCTCAACGCGGCAAAAACAGTCGGGGAAATAAACTGGATAATGGAAAGCTTCACTCCAGCTCTTCGGACATGAAAATGTATGCCGCCTTTTCGAATTTCTCGTAGATACCTTTTCTCTCAATCGCCTCGGCGGGCTCGTCAAGTATCTTACCAATTCCAGTGAACATGCCATACCATCCTGCAGGCACAATAAGGACCGAGAGAATCTGGTAGAAAACCGACGATTCGTTGAGCGCAAAAAGGGCGAACACATCCGCCACCAGCACGATCGCCCCTATCAGCATGTATATGTAGCCCCGCGAGCGGATCTGGGAAACCGTATCATTCTCGTTTTCCACCATTGAGGCAAAGTGCTCGCGCAGCCTCTTTTTTATGAGCGCCTCCTCCTTCTGGTCCCTCTCGGACGAGGGCATGGTGAACCGCACTTCGAACCTGCCACGTTTGTCCTCAAGGTATCTCCTGCGCATCTCCTTTATGAAGTCCTCTGAAAGCTCGCGGGAATGGTAGGGGCGGGGGTCAAAGTCAGAGAATATGTCGTCGTAGTTGTCCAGCTGGATGGTGATTTCCTTCAGGTCTGATGGGCCTTCCTGTGTCTTGTCTTCCTCCATGGGCACCAGAACGGATTGCCAGACAAACAATAAAAAAGCTCTTGCTTGAATTCATTGTATGAAATTCGAACAATATGTTGTGAAAGAGATTGTCCATGAATCCGAGGAGGTGCGCACCTTCAGGCTCGCAAAGCAAGAAGGGAGCGTGCCTGATTACAAGCCCGGGCATTTCTTCCTGCTGCGGCTGCCGGGCGAGGACGGGAAACCCTGCCAGCGCTCCTATTCGGCTGCCTCGCACCCCTCCGAGCCCTTGCTTTCATTCTGCATCAAGCTCAAGGGATCTTTCACGCACCTCTTGTGGAACCTCAAGGAAGGCGACTCACTTGAAGTGGACGGGCCTTACGGCACCTTCCTCCTCCTTCCTGACGACTCCGAGCGCGTGTTCATCGGGGGAGGTGTGGGAATTTCAGGATTGCGCAGCCAGATATTGGAGACCGTGAATGAAGGCAGGGTGTGCTCCCTATTCCACTCCGGGCACGGATTTGGCAACCTCACCTATTTCAACGAGATGAAGAAGCTATCCGAAGAACATGATGGTTTCAAATTCTTCCCCTCAATCACAGGAGACGATCCCCCTCCGGGCTGGGACGGGCTTGCCGGGAGGATAAATGTGCAGATATTGCAGGAAAAGCTCGGATCGCTCGCAGGGAAAGCGTTCTACCTATGCGGCTCGAAGGAAATGGCAGGCGAGCTTGCAGCAGCCCTGATTGCCGCAGGCGTGCCCAGGGAAAAAGTGAAAAAGGACGAGTGGGGCTGACCGCCTTTTCTTCATAGTGCTGTTTTTACGCTTTGCCTTCGAAATGGGATGGCTTGTCTTTCCGGGGTGGAGGCTATGGAGGAAAGAAGGCATCTGGACCCCAAGGTACAGGTAATCTGGTTCATGCCGATTGCAATAGCCCTTGTCATACTCCTTCTGGTCGGGCTTTTGGGCTTCGTGGTTTACCCGCAGCTTGCCGTGGGTTGGGTGAACGGCACCAATTTCCTGCTTTGGCTTCCCTTGGCGGCAGTTGCAATAGCAATCCCTGCATTTGCCTGGATCAACCTGATCTACAAGCAGTTCACATACGAAATTTCTGAAACCGAGCTGGTCATAAGACAGGGGGTGATAACGAGAAGGAACACTGTCATTCCCTATGCCAGGATACAGGACGTGAGAAGCGAGCGGAGTTTGGCTGATCGGCTTCTGGGAATTGCCACTCTTGAAATAGAGACCGCAGGCGCGCAGATGCGCGAGGAGATAATACTGCCTGGCATAGCGAACAAGGACGAGTTCATCAAGGAGCTTNNGAAAAAGGGGGAATGGGGATAGGCGGATAGCCTGAAGCATATTCGTTAGCCTGGGCGAGCGCAACCTTTATATTTCTTATTTCAGAAAACGTTTTCGTAAAACCGAAAGGTGGCAAAATGTACCTTGAGAAGATAATAGGCACCAGCACCAAGGTGGCAGCGCTCAGCGTGCTTCTGAACAGCCCTGAGAGGAGGTTCTTGGAATATGAACTGGCTAGGGAGGCTGGCGTGGCAGTGTCTGAAATAAACAGGCAGATGCCTTCCGTTGTCCAGACAGGCCTTGTGAAGGTCGAGCGGATTGGGAAGGGAAAGCTCTACCAGATAAACGAGAAGCACTTCCTTGTGCCGTCGCTTAGGAAGCTGTTTGCAGACCTGAACGCAACGTACCGGAAAGCCGCTGCGAGAATATGCAAAGCGGCGGTTTCGGAATCAAAGGGGCTTGAAACGGTCATCCTTGTGGGGAGCACCGCCAAGGGGAAGGTCAGAAGCGACATTTCCGAGTCACCAAGCGACATTGACCTTGTTTTCATTGTGAAAAATGCCTCGGGCAAGGAGACGCTATTCAGCTCGCTGGTTTCCTACATAAACAGCGAAATTGCCTCTGAATATGGAATTGCATGCTATCCGATTGTGATGACTAAGGAGGAATATTCGAATGCCCTGGCAAAAAAGGAGCGTTTCATATTGAATGTGCAGAATGAGGGGGTGGAGCTTTATGGCAAACGGCTAAAAAGATTTAGCTGACTGGGCGCTGCAAAAGGCAGAAGAGTATCTGCAATCGGCAAAAAGCAATCTTGAAGAAGACAGGTTGTTCGTGGCTGCGGAAGAGTCATTCAGGGCGATAGAGAATTCGCTTGAGGCGATGCTCTATTCGCAGGGCATAAGCAAGATTTCGTATCCTGGGAAAGACAAGGAGTTCACCGGAAGGCTGGCGCTCCAGTTCTTGGTGAGAGATAACCTGCTGAACAAGAAACTCATTGAAAGGCGGGATTATGACAAATATCTTGCCTATGCCGCAAAGCTGCACCAAGCAGGTTACAGGTACGGCTCGTTTGAGGAGAAGGACGTCAAAGGCGCGCTTGAATATGCGGAAGAGCTGTTCCATCGGGCTTCTGGAATGAAAAAGTGAAAAGGACGAATGGGGCTGAACGGCTGCCTTGCACCTAGACTATTTGCCCCCAGAACGTAACATACCAACCTCCTTCGCAGCTTGCAACCCACCTGCCAAAAGGCGCCCAGTTCACTTTGTAATCGCAGATCAGCCTTCCATCTTCGTCAATAGTGTGGTCAAGCCTGCCCTTCTCCTTCAACACCCTGTCATGGATTTCCCTATCATTAAGCCAAGGGGCAAACGCGAAAATAAGGATGATTAAGATGGCGGTTATGACTGCCTTTGCCCTGCGCCCCATATGTTTCAGCTCGGCCTCTTCCTCACCAGCACCATGGTTTCGCCCCACCTTTTTTCGAAAAAGCCGAAATTCAAGTATAGCTTGGCAGCAGAGTTGAGCGCGCGGACCTTGAGCACAGCGGTATCTGCCCCCTTGCGGTCTATCCTGAAAAGAGCCTCTGCCATGAGCTGGCTTCCCGCCCCGTGCTCGCGGTACTGATGAAGCACACCCAGCCCGGCAATATATGCGGTTTTTCCGCGCATCCTGTAGTGGCAAAAGCCTATGGGCAGCCCCTCCCGCTCTGCGACCAGGAAAGAATCGTATGGAAGGAAGTGCTGGCGGGAATTGGGGAAAAGGAGATCCATCATTTCATGTATTGCGCTCATGTCTGATTTTTTCGCCTTCCTGACAAGAAACATTCCGGCCCACCTACAGGCTGATGAATTTCACGTCTATGGCGTCCGAGATTTCTATTTCGGCAGCGCGCATCTTTTCAGCAGGCGCAAGCTTCACAATAAGGGTTTCCCCGAGTATTTCCTTGCCTTCGTACTCGTGTATGTGCCCGCAGATGACCATGATGGGCTTTTTCCGCTCGACGATTTTGCGCACAGCCTGGCTGCCGACGTGCGTGGGGCCGACAGAGTCGAATACGCCGAATGGAGGGGGGTGGGAAAGCAGTATTGAGAACTCGTTCACGCCTGCGCGCGCAAGTGTAGATTCTATTTCCTGCTCGGACAATTCGCTTGGCGTGTGGAATGGCGTGGGGTTGCTTCCGCCCAATCCTACAAGGTTCCATTCTCCCAGGCGCACCTTCTTCCCGTGAATCAGCACACCCAGGCTGGAAAGCGCCTGCACCACTTCGGGCGTGTCCATGTTTCCGTGGACCGCATAAACGTTTGGGAAAATCTTTACTGCCTCCTCTGCATATGAAACAGGGCCCCGGTTGGTGATGTCGCCGCAGTAGAGCACCGCATCATACTGGCTCCTTGAGGATATGGCACGCAGCCTGTCCAATAGCTCCTCATCTGCGTGAAGGTCGGACAGCGCAAGAAGCTTCATTTTCTCACTTCTTCCTTTCCTCTCTTTCAAGTATCCTTTTTGCCTGCGCCTCAAACTTCTCCTTAAGCGGGCCGGCGATGAAATTGTGAGAAATGGCGTCAGCCTTGGAGGCGATTGTGAGCTTGGCCGCCAGCGCCCGCGAAAGTTTGCCCCTTGCCTTTTTCGGGGACTTGCCTATCATGGCATGCTGGAAGATGAGCCCGTGCTTGGGAGGCTTGCTGCCGCTCTTTAGGTGCTTGAAAAGCGCCTTTTCGGCCCCAAGAACCTGGATTGTGCTGGAGGGGAAGGTGGACATCCTTTGCAAGCCCCCTGCCTGCGCAACCAGCTTGGCAGCAAGCTCAGGGCCTGCAATGTGCGAAAGATTGGGGCAAAGCTCCTGTGCCACCTTTGCCTCGTATGCCTCTATTTCATCCCTAAGGGACCAGAGCGACTGTATCTCCTTGGCAAGCAGCCGGATCCGCGCGAGGTCCTCTGGCGAAAGCTTGGTGCCCACCGAGACCTTCATCCTGCCCATTATGGTGGGCGCCTGCGGCCCGAATGCCTTCTCAAGCTCCGCAAGGTTGGGGTTTTCCATGTCCATGATTAGCACTCCCTGCACGTACTTCGCTGGCTCGCTTGTCTTGAACTCCGGGAAGTGCATGCCGTACCATTCGGTCAGGCGCTCGAAAAGCAAATTTGAAGACTTGTTGAGCTCGTCCACAGCGCCGACGCACTGGATGAGAATGTTGTCGCGCGAGGAGATGGCAATTGAGACCTTTTTCCTAGCCTTTTTGAAGAATTCCTCCCTTGATTTAGGGTTAAGCTGCATATAATCCACTCCCGTCTAATTAGCCTCCAAATCTTTATTTAACTTCGCAAGAAGAATAACGCCATGGCATTGAACAAGGCAGACGCGCTCATGGACGTTGCGATACGCCGCTCCTTCCTCATCCCCTCAAGCGAAATATACGGCTCGCCCTCGGGATTTTTCGACTACGGGCCGGTTGGGGCTGCAATAAAGCGGAAAATCGAGAACCTCTGGCGCTCGGAATTCCTCCACAAAGAGGGCTTCCACGAAATAGAAACCTCGCTCATTGTGCCCGAGGCTGTGCTTAAGGCGTCCGGGCACGCGGAGAACTTCGCAGACCCTCTTGTCACCTGCTCGCAGTGCAAAAACAAGTTCCGCGCTGACCACCTTATTGAGCAGAGCGAAAATGCGAAGAAAGAACACGTAAAAGCCGCAGGCCTGCCGCCGGCTCAGCTGGGCGAACTTATTCAAAAATACGCCGTTCTTTGCCCGCAATGCAAAAAACCCACCCTTTCCGATGTGGGCTGGTTCAACATGATGTTCCGCACCAACATTGGGCCTATTGAGGGAAACACTGCGTATTTCCGCCCAGAGACCGCTCAGGGCATTTTCCTGGATTTCGCAAGGATTGTGCGCAATTACCAAAGCAAGCTGCCGATCGGAATAGGCCAGGTGGGCAGGAGCGCAAGGAATGAAATCTCGCCAAGGCAGGGGCTTATCCGCATGCGGGAGTTCACCCAGATGGAGCTTGAGTATTTCTTCAATCCCAAAGACCAGTCGCACCCGAAATTCGGAAAAATAAAACATGAAAAGCTTCGGTTTGCCTCGGAAGAAGGACAGCCCCAGTATATTGAGATCGAAAAAGCTGTGCATACTGGATTGGTTGCAAACGAAATTATGGCTTATTTCCTATGGAAAGTCGAGCGGCTCTATTTGTCCTGCGGGATCCCTAAGGAAAAATTCCATTTCCGGAAAATGCCCAAAGAGGAGACCCCGCACTACTCCAAAGGGAACATAGACCTGGAAGTCGAAACCTCCTATGGCCTCGTGGAAACTGTCGGCGTTGCCTACAGGACGGACTTCGATCTTTCTTCTCATTCCAAGCACTCGGGCGCGGACCTGTCGGTATTCGTGGAAGGGGAAAAGGCAAAAGTGGTGCCGCACGTGGTGGAGCCTTCCATGGGCGTGGACAGGCTTTTCTGGTGCGTGCTGGAGCATGCTTTCCGGGGAAAAACGCCAGAAAAGGACTGGGAGTGGTTTGACTTCCCGCCCGCAATTGCCCCGTATCATGCCTGGATTTTCCCCCTTATGAAAAAGGACGGCATGGATGAAAAGGCGCGGCAAATCGAGGAAAACCTGCGCGAGGAGGGACTGACAGTCTATTATCAGGACTCGGGTAGCATCGGCAGGCGCTACGCGCGCGCGGATGAGATAGGCGTTCCCTACTGCATCACTGTAGATTATGACACGCTGGACGAAAAATCCGACAAGCACGGAACGGTCACCGTCCGCTTCAGGAACGACGGCAAGCAGATCCGCGTGAAAATCGGCGAGCTTTCCTCAAAAATTGCGCATTTCGTGAAAGAGGGGAAAGTGAGAGACGACTGAGGCGAGTTGCTATGAGTTCTGTTAAAATTGCATCTGAAGAAGCGGTATTAGTGCTTAGTCAAGCTAGGGGGAAAGTTAGGATCGCCGACGAGAATGGCAATCACATATCAAAACCAACAGAAGCGAAATACGAACCAAAATATACTGCGGAATGGATGATAACAAATGATGAAGTAGAAAAACTTGTTAGGGTGTTCTTGGAAGATGCCGACAGAATTTTTGTAATAGAAGAAATCAAAAAGCTCGAAAAATTCATAAGGGATACTGAATATGCCACTAGAGAAGCACTAAAGACAACAACGCAAGAAATCAAAACGTTTGAAGGATTCAGGATATTCAAATACACGGAAAATTTTTACTCTTTCGAGAGAGAACTTAAATCAAAGATAAGGATTCGGATAGTTTTCAAGATGGGAGATTACACCTTAGCTCCACACATGTTCGTTCTACTTCCGTTCTCTTTAAACGAAATTGAAATCAAAAACCGTTTAGGAAATGTGAATAAGAGTGAAATGCTTGGAAGCGGATGCCGTGCCATATGGAAACCAAAAAAGGAGGACGTCAAAGAAGTAGTTATAGCGCTAGCACATCTATCTAGAGACCATAGAAACGACTTGATTAGAATTTTGAGTTAGAGGAAAATTATTCAGTCTCGAGCATGCCAACTTACAGAACTTAGATTCTATCTCAAAGCCAAAGAACTGCCTGTTCAGAAGCTTTGCTGCAAGAAGAGAACTGCCGCTTCCGACAAATGGGTCGAAGACAACGTCATTTTGGCTGGAAAACGCTTCTAGAAGATGCATGACGAAACGCTTCGGCTTTGGTGTTGGGTGGTTGATGAACCCCTCGTCCGGTTCGACCTGCCTGCCAGGAGTGTCTTTGATGATGTCGCAGGTTCGTTTGTTTAATTTGGGGTTGCCTTTTTTGAAAACGAATACTGACATGAACTTTGTTATACCGATAGGAGACATGACAAATGCCTCTGGGCTATAGAGAACCATCTGCCAGAAGTATTCGAATGGATTGTTAACAAATATCTTTGGCATGTGCTTTGTGCTGAAGAAGGAAATAAACCAGGAATCCTTTTTCATAACCCTGTGCAATTCGGGCAAGATGCTGTAAAAAACTGAAAGATCTGCGTCGTTTTTGATGCCTTTCTTGTTTAGGCCGTATGGCGGGTCAGTTATCACGGTTCCAACGGATTCGTCAGCAACTTGTGTTATGGCATCGAGGGCATCAGCGCAGACAACATTGCCTAAAAAGTCATCTGGAAACCGAACTGCATCGCTAAGCTGCAAAATCCTATGAGTCATTGGAATCAGAGGGAAAATGGATTAGCCGCTTATAATCCTGCGTAGACCTGTTTGCCGGTGGAGTGCAGTGTTACCCGAAAGTCCAAGACATCTGATTTTTTGATTGATTTGCTGCCTACCCTGAAAGTAATATTTAAGAGATATTCCCTGTTCTCATTGAGAAATTTGCACAATACTTCTTTCAGATTCCTGTCGCCATCGTATGGGGATTCGAAATCAAAAACATAAAACATGTCATTCAAAACATCTTTTTTGATGTTGACCAGCCCGGCTTTGCCGACGCTTCCATTCCCGACACGGACTACTGCGAGTTTATAATCCTCGGAGACAGCATCTATTGGAATTTTTGTCCTTTCCAGGATATTTGAACCTGAAATGTTATTCTCAGAATAAGACTTGTGGTATTTTAGCGGTTTAGGCTTTAAAAATTTTGATAACGATTCCCCGCTAAGTTTCACATTTTTCTTATAGAGAAATGACCGGGGGATGATTTCGCTGTAGACTTCCGAGATGTCGATTATTTCTTTTACCTTTTTCCCATCTTCAAAAAGAATTACGATTTTATTGTGGAATTCCGGGCTGTTGGTAAAAATAGCGAAGCAGCACGGAATAGGCTCGTCGAACCATACACGATCATTCTGATAAACAACAATAGTGTGAAATCTTCGGAGTAGTGCCTTTTTCACTTCCTTGTTTTTGTTCTTTATGAAGAATGAAATCGGCAATATAAACGCGATGGAAGAAGTTTCGTTTGAAAGATGCTGCATTGATTTGAGAATGAAGGCATTTTCCACCTGCATTTTTGCCTTTTTCCTTAATTCTCCGATTATATAGTGGGTTGATTTTATCTCACCCGCGGAATACCTGGCTGGATAGTAATAGCTGTCTTTTACGTTGTATTTTGTAAATGGCGGGTTTCCGATGATTAGGTCAAATTTCTGAGCCAGGGGTAACTCGAAAAAATCTGATGGCTGAGTTGTTAGCTCCGGGTCTATTTCGCAACCTTTTACATTGTTAAGGCCATTCTCCTTCAAAACTTCGATGAAACTCCCTTTCCCAAAAGAGGGCTCCAGAACTTTTATGTCGTTTGAATAGTGTGCATACTGCTTAAGAAGGCTGACCAGATTGCTTGCAACTTCTTTTTTAGTGAAATACTGCCCCAAAACGGCTTTCTTATTGTCCAAGATTCCACCTACATTTTTTCTTTCTTTATCGAAGTGCTTATGAACGACTTTTCAGATAACCACGAGATAACCACGTTTCTGACGACTTCCGCATCGCTTACTCCCATTTCCCCCTTTAATTTTTCGATGAGCTTCCATTGCTTTTCAGAGAAAGAAACCTGGACTCTCTTGCTTTCTTCTTTGTTCATAAACACACCAAAGACACATTTAAGATACAAAATATAAAAAGGTATCGTCTTATAGCTAAATTTTCCCAATCTCTTCATTCATCCTCTTTATTTCGGAAAGAGCGGCGCCCACGAAATCTTCTGTCCCATTTTTCTTGTGCGCATAGGCGATTGCCGAGGAGGAGTTTATCCGGTGAAGAGGGAGCGTTTCGGGCCAGATTGTCTTCAGCGTCTTGGCTGTTTCCGCAGCTGACGCGCCCTGAGCCCCGACACCTGGAACAAGGAGGGGAACCTTTTTGCCGGCGTCGTAAAAGCCCCACATGGCTGACTCCAGCTCCTCCAATGCCGTGGCACCGAGCACCATTCCCATGCCAGGAGTGTGCCATTTGAGAAGCTTGGCTGCCACCTCCATGAATACCTGTTTTCCGCTTTCTGTTACCAATGACTGGAAATCAGCAGCGCCTGCGTTCGAGGTGCGGACAAGAACGTAAACCCCCTTGCCTGATTTGCATCGCTCCAGGAAGGGCAGGAGGCTGTCGTATCCCATGTAGGGAGCCACCGTGAGCGCATCCGCGTTCCAGAAGCTGAACGCCTCGACTGCATATGCCTCGCTTGACTTTCCGATATCCCCTCGCTTGGCATCGAGAATTATGGGAAGCTTTCCCTTATACTTGTCAATTAGCGACTTGAGAGCCCTCAACCCGTCAAATCCATATTGCGCAAAATAGGCGTAATTTGGCTTGAGGGCGCTGATTGAAGGAGATTGCTGCACAGAGGCATCGATTATTTCCGAGAAGAACTGCGCTATGCGCTCCTCCCTTGGAAGCGCGGAGTGGGGCATCTGCTGCAAGTCAGGGTCCAGCCCGAAGCACACTATGGATTGCCGCTCCTTTGCCGATTCAGCGAGGAGTTCAAGGTAAGCTGCCATCTAAACACCGTACTTTGCTTTGTATTCCCTGTAGGCGGCAATGATTTCTTTTGTGACAATGTTTTTTCCGTTCACCTGATGGCCGGAGAGGTATTCGAATATCTGGTCTGCAGAGACAACCGAGTGAACCCTTGTTTTGTTCCTTTTTTCAAACTCGGCAATCGCGTTCTTCCCCTCAGGGTCCTTTTCCTGCCTGTCCACCAGTATGAAAACGCCTGCGATTGTGACCTTTGCGACTGAAGCTAGCTGCGCTATTGCATCCTCCTTTGCCCCGCCGGTTGTGAATACGTCGTCCACTATGGCGAGCCGCATGCCATCAACAACAGGCGAGCCCACAAAGGCGCCCTTGTCGCCGTGCTCCTTTGCCTCCTTCCTGTTGAAGCACCAGGGCTTGTCAATCCCCTTGGCAGCCAATGCCATTGAAACAGTTACGGCCAGGGGTATTCCCTTGTACGCCGGTCCGAAAACCGCGTCGTATTTTTCAGGCTTGAGGCGCTGGCCGATGAGCTCTGCGAATACCCCCGCAAGCGAGCGGGTGAACTGCCCTGTGTAAAATACGCCAGAATTGAAAAAATAGGGGGAAACCCTGCCTGACTTGAGCGTGAACTGCCCGAATTTCAGCGCTCCTGCGAAAATGGCAAGCTCTACAAACTCCTCCTGGTATTTCTGCATGGAAAGGATTCTGCGGTCTCATTAAAAACAGTTATGCCCGGAAAGTAAGCCCTTAAGATTTTCTTTC
>DUFS01000069.1 GCA_013331805.1 Microcaldota archaeon
GGCCAGAACGAGGGCAACATCTGGCAAAATGTAATGAACAATTCAGTCAGCGTGACCGGATCAGCTGCCTCAAGTCGCTTCACCGGCCTATACGTCGGGAACGCGGGCGCAGGTGTGCCATACAACAATTCCACTTCGGGGGGCAAGTTCAGCTGCAATTTCGGCTCATGTGCAGACCATGCCCCTCTCACCCTCAATTACCAGGCGCCGCCTTCCCCCTCCCCTTCGGGCTCCAACAACGGTGGCGGCGGGGCAGGCTCGGGGGGCTCGTCCTCGCAAAAGGCATCGGAATTGATTGAAGTGGACATAGGGCTGAACCGAAGCTGCACGGTGAGGGTAAGCAGGGAAATCTCCAGCACCGAAAACCGCTCCACGGTTTTCAACACGCTTACCAATCTGGGAGATCCGCCAAATTGCGTCATGCTCGATTTTGCCTTTTCTGATATCCTCCCCGAGCAGTTCCCGCCCAACGAGACGGAATTCGTTCCCGGGTATGCTTCTCTCAACGGATCCACTGCAACCTTCCTGTTCCCGACTTTCTCGCCCAACGAGTCGCGCTCCATCAGCTACTCAATTGCCCGTTTCGTTCCGCCTTCCAGGCTCGGGTTGTTCAAGAATGCCACCCTGACAGCAAGAAAGGCGGCGCCACCCGCAGAAGTACGGCAAAAGCCCGAGGAACCGGGTGAAACAACCGAACCTTTGCCCAAGCCGGTTCCTCCAGCAGAAACGGTTCCGGAAAGCGAATTGCCGGAAGAACAGCCGCAGCAGGGGAGCCAATCAGCAGGGTTTTCCGAAATGGATATGGCTGTTTTGGCAACCGTAGCTGTGCTCATATTGCTCGGGCTTTTGCTGAGCTATCTTGCGCTCCAGAAAAAAACCTCCTCCCTGCCCCTGGGTGCAGTTCCCTCGGCAGCTTTTGGCGTGAGCACCGCCAGCCTGCCTCCGGCAAAGGAGGGCCAGCCCTTCAGCACAATCCTTTCGGCAAAAGGCGGCAAGCCTCCCTACAAGTGGGAAGCCGATGAAATGCCGGATTGGCTGCAGCTTGACACCGATTCGGGCAGGCTCTACGGAATACCCCCCAAGGGAAGCGCAGGAGTTCACGACGTCTTCGTATGCGCGGTTGACTCAGGGGGGAACAAGAGCCTGCTCAACCTTCTCTACGTGGAAGTGAGCCAGTAGCGCGCCCCGGAGCCTTCTTAATTGGTTGTCTGCAAATGAAAGTCTGCGCCCCCATAGTTTAACGGATAGAATGCTGACATGTGCAGCTTCGCTCCACAATTGCGCAACGGCAAGCGTTGCGCATCCTCCGAAGCCTCCCCGCTTAAAAATTTGTTATCTTCAAAACAAAATTTAGGCTGCCCCCGTAGTTCAATGGATAGAATGCTGGCCTCCGAAGCCGGTGATCCGAGTTCGAATCTCGGCGGGGGCGCTCATTTGTTTTTCCGTCATCCTATGAGCTAAAATATATAAAGGAACGACGAGTAAGGAGAAGCAGGCGACCAGATTGGGGCGGATGCAAGCAAGCAACGCATTGCGGAGCCCTGGCTGGAGCCCGGAGGAAAAACTATCTGCGGATGTTGCGGATGCAAGAAGTGGCTCGCCCTGATATTCGGCGTGCTGCTCATACTGTCCGGATCAAATGTGCTTGGCTTCAACCCATGGGTGATCCTAGGCTTGTACTTTGCACTGAAGGGTCTGCTGCCCATGATGTGCAAGTGCGACGCATGCTATGAATGCAAGGTTGAGGGCAAGAAGAGGAAGTAAGAAGCTTTGCAGATAGCGCAGGGTTGGCGTTGGATGAGCTTATGCTGCTGTTCGACATTGCGCATTTTCCCCTGCAGGCTGCCAAGTTCCAGGAATGGGCGGGCAGCAATCCAACATACAGGAACCTTCCTGAAGGCGACAGGAAGGAGCTCGAAAAACTTTACAGCCATATAGTCACCAGGGCAGAGAAGGCAATGTCCGAGCAGGAAGCCCGCTACTGGGTGAGCGCTTTCCTGGACTGCAAGCCCCAGGGGTTCATCTCTGTTCTAAGCCGCAAGGCATTTTCCGTTATTGAGCACTACAAGCTGTCTGCAGAGGAGATGGAAGCTCTCGTTTCTTTTGCCGTGGCTGCATACAAGGATCCAATCCTGGCTTTGGAGCTTAAGAAATTTGACGAAAAAAGCGGCGGGGCAAACACCAGCATAATCCGCGCGCTCACTGCCTGGGTCCACGAGGCCCTGTCATCCGAAGACAAGGCTCCCCTGAGCCTGTTCCAAAGCAGCCTAATTGCAATGGCTGAAAACAGCCTGGGGGAAAGGACAAGCGTGCTTTTTGACAAGATCCTGAAAGGCGAATCCCTTGCCTAGGGCTTGGTTAAGGCAGGGTCGTTTTTCTGAAGCCTGCCCTCCTGCGCCTTGATTTTTTCATCGCTGATTTTTTCGAAAAGCGGCACAGGCTTTGGAAGTGGCGCGCCAGGAGCAACCAGCTCTGCATCGGCATTTTTCCAGGCGACCTTTTCCCGCGGGACGGAGAGCATTTTCTGGAGCTTGCCTGCGGTGAATGGAAGGTAGGGCTCCAAGAGTATGGAAAGCGAGGAGACAAAACGGAGCGAAACATAAAGCGTGCGCAGCACCTTTGCCTTGTCCTTTTCCTTCCAGGGCTCGCGCAAGGAAAGGAACCGGTTGAACTCCCCACAGAGCCTCAGGATTTCCTCCTGGCCTTCCTTGAGCTGGAATTCCGCAATAAGAGAGGCAATTTTCTCCTTGGAAGAGGTTATCTCTCCAAGAAGGCGCCTGTCTTCGCTGTCCAGATCATTAGGCGCAGGCACAGTGTTCCCGTTCAGTTTCTCGGTCAGAACTAGCGTCCGGTGCACGAAATTGCCTATGGATGCCACAAGCTCGTTGTTTATCTTGGACTGGAAATCCTTCCAGATGAAGTCAGCGTCCTGCACATTGTGAGGCGTGAAGGCTGTCTGGTAGTACCTCAGGTAGTCAGCAGGGAATTCCTTAAGGTAATCCTCAAGGGAGACGAACCATCCCCTGCTTTTGGAAAACTTCCGGTGCTCCAAATTCAGGTAGCCCCGCACAGCCATCTTGTCCGGGGCGCGGAAATCCTCGCCCACGCCCATGAGCATGGCCGGCCAGAACAGGAAGTGATGGTAGATGATATCCTTTCCAATGAAGTGCACGATTGTGGAATCCCCCTTCCAGAAGTCCTCCCAATCTGGGCGAAGCGCCATAGTGGAAGAAATATAGCCAATGGGCGCATCGAACCAGACATAAAAGACCTTGTCAGGCTCGCCAGGGATGGGCACGCCCCAGGAAAGGTCGCGTGAAATATCCCAGTCCTGCAATCCGCCGTCTATCCAGTTCACCACGTAATTCACTACCTCTCGCTGCAGGAATCGGTTGCCTGTCAGGTAAGCACGAAGCTTGTCAGAAAAGCTTGCCAGCTTGAAAAAATAGTGCTGGCTTTTCCTGTATGACGGGACCGAGCCGCAGGTAATGCATTGTGGATTAACCAGCTGCCCGCTTCCGATTGTATTGCTGCAGGAGTCGCAGTAGTCCGAGTACTGCCGCTCGGACTTGCAGTGCGGGCAGGTGCCTACTATGAACCTGTCGGGCAGGAACCGACTGCACTTTTCGCAAAATGGCTGCTCCACCTCCTTTGTATAGATGTGCCCGCCCTCCTTCAGCCTTGCGAAAAAGTGCTGCGTAAGCTTGCGGTTCTCCTCACTTGTTGTCCTGTGGAATATGTCGAACTGGAAGCCCAGCGCCGTAAATTCCTTCTTGTCCTTCAGGTGGTACTCGTCGGTGAACTCTTTCGGCTTCTTGCCCGCCTTTTCCGCGCCCACCACAATGGGCGTTCCGTGCTCGTCGGTCGCGCAGATGTACAGGCACTCGTTCCCTGCCAGCCGCTGGTATCTTGAATAAATGTCCGCCGGAAGGTAGGTGGATCGGATATGCCCCAGGTGAAGGGGGCCGTTGGCATAGGGCAATGCTGCTGTGACCAGTATTTTCAGATCAAACACCTACCGGCACGATTGTCCAGAAACTTATTTATAATATAGGGTGGAATAACT
>DUFS01000007.1 GCA_013331805.1 Microcaldota archaeon
CGCCCTGCCGCCAGGCGCATAAATTCCTACTGACGCAAGGGCCACGAATTTCTGCGTTATGTTCGCAAACTTCGCCAACACTTTCCTGTCATTTGGCTTTGTTTTCCTGCTCACTTCCTCAATGTTTTTTGCGGCAAACCTAAGCGCCTCAAGCACTTCTTTCGGCACTTTTCTTGCGGATTTCTCAATATTATCCTTTGGCACCCTGATCTTGTAGCCTTCCTTTTGACCGTCAAATTTCTTTGCGTACTCAACAAGCGCAGCGTCGCCTTTCTCCTTTATCTTGCGGATGATCTCAGAGACAGCTTCCTCGCAGGATGGGGCTTTCGGCCTTCTGAAAAGAGGCTCTGGGTCAGAAGAAGAAAGAGGCAGCGTCCTCACTGGCAATGATGTGAAGCAGACCCCTTGCCTTTGCCCCCTTATACACCATCATTATCCTCTCCATTCTAGCATATCACAATCGTCTCAGGACCAGGCTTGTTCATGCGTTTGAATGAGTCGATTTCCCCTGCGAGCACAACCGCCTTGTCCTTCATATCAGGATCATTGTAGAGCAGCCTGACTTCCCCTAAAAGCTTCTCCGCCTTGTTGACACTCGGCTTTTTCGAAGCCAGGAGCCTGTTGAATTTTCCCCTAATGGCTTCCAGATTTTTTTTGGTTGTTTGGTTTTCTGCAATTATTCCCTCTGCCATATTCCTCAGTCCCACTCTATTCCCACCCAAACAATATTTAAGGCTATCGCTTGGTCTTTTAGTCATGTTTTTAAATCCCACTAATAACCCACTTAAGAATCAGGCGTCGGGGAAACTATTCCCACTCTGCTGAAAGCAGCTTTGCCCAGACCTTGCCAAGGTTGGCTTTTATGTCCTGCACAGTTGCCTTGCCAGGGTTGCAGTCCACTGTCCAGACCGCCTTTTCCCCCCTGTCGGACGAGTGCGAGTGGGTGTTCACCAAATCCACGCCCATCTCGGCAAGTGAGGTTGCGGCTGAGGCAAGCGACCCCGGCTTGTCGTCCAGCATTATCTGAAGGCGAAGAAGCTTCTTTTCATGCGAAGGGGAAAGATGAATCGTCTTTGTCGCGGTGTCAAGCTCCAGTATCACCCGCTCGCCGGCTTTGAGGGAAAGCGCGTCCCGCAGGCCCTGCGGAATGAGCACCCTGCCTTTCGTGTCAACAGAAGAAATGTTCTCCCCTACCATGGCGCCACCCCTATGCGCTGTCCTTCCCGCCCCGCCTTAATAATTATTCCTTTCCAGGGAAGGAAAATTCAGATCTTCACGGTTTCCCCAAGCGCAGGGGCATGGGCGTCGTATCCCTCGACCTTCAGCTCCTCTGCAAAGTCCACGCACCTGTCACCGTGCACGCAGAATATCTTCTGCGGTGACATTTCTTTGGCAAGCTCGAAAAGCTCGCTTCTCCCGGCGTGCGCTGAAAAGTCAAGATAGGAGTGCGACGCCTTGGGCTTGATTTGTACCCCGTCATACTCCACAAAGCCCTTGTTGATCAGGTTGTAGCCGTTTGTTTCAGGCACGCAGTAGCCCGTGAAAATCGCGTGCGACTCGGGACCCAGCCGGAGAAGGTAGGAAAGCGCGGGCCCGCCCTGCAGCATGCCCGCGGTAGCAATAATAACGCAGGGCTTTTTCAGGACTTTATCCCTGTCCTTCTTGTGCAGCACCGGCTTGCAGGAGTCCAAGTCAGCGCGGAGTTTCTTGAACTCGTTCATGTAAGAGGAGAAGTGAGAAACCATTTCGCTGACCTTCCAGCCCATTCCGTCAATCCAGATGTCCACGTCCCTGTTTGCGGTCCTGACAATGCGCACCAGCTCCTGCGTCCTTCCGATTGCGAATGCTGGCAGGAGCACAGTGCCTCCTTCGCCCAAGATCTTGTCCAGCCTTTCCTTGAATTCCCTTTCCAGCTCCTTCCTTGGCGGATGGTCGCGGTCGGAATAGGTGCTTTCCATTATGAGAACGTCGGGGTTTTTCGGGGCGAATTCCGAGGGGAAGGTGGTGTGCGTGCCCTCCAGCTTGAAGTCCCCGCTGTAAAGTATCCTCTTCCCCCCTGTATTTATCTCAGCCATTGCAGCGCCCGGTATGTGGCCTGCCTGGTAAAAGGAAAGCGTGGAGTCGCCAAGCTCGTACCATTTCCGATAGGAAAGCTTGGTGGCAGCGGAAAGCATGCGCTTGACGTGCTGCGCTCGGTAGGGGAACTCGCCCCTGTGCGCCATTATTTTCATGGAGTCTGCTATGATAAGCTCGCCCATTGCAAGCGTGGGCGGGGTGCAGATGAGCTCGGGCCGATCGTGCCTGTAAAGCGCCGGAAGGAAGCCCGTGTGGTCCAGGTGGGCGTGCGACACCACCACAAAATCCGGCCTTCTGGGCGGATCCATGGGAAAGTTCTCGCTTGCGTGTATCTTGAGCCCGCAGTCCAGCATTATCTGGTCGCTTCCCGAAAGGTGCATGCAGCTCCTGCCGACTTCCTGCGCTGCGCCCAAAAATGAAATTTCCATGGCTTCTCCTTGCCCGCTTAAGGCTTTAAAGGCAGTCTATCGCCTTGGACCGATGAGATAAGCTAGTGAATTACTCCTTGCCCGAAGGCTTGGGCTTCTTGCTTCAATGACGGTGTTCTTTTTTCACCATCTCCACAAGCGTTACTTCCGGCAATCCCTGCCGTAGCTCGATTAAGTATGTTTATGCTCGCGTTTGTATCCCTGTCAATCTTGAGCCCGCAATTTGGGCAGACATGCTGCCTCTGTTGCAGTGTTTTCTCAACAAGTGTACCGCAAGCGCTGCACTCCTTTGTTGTGTTTTTCGGATCCACAAAAACCAGCTGGCAACCGGCTTCCTCCGCCTTGTAGCCAAGGATGTTTGTGAACATTCCCCATGAAGCGTCATTTATCCATTTCCCATATTTTTGTTGTGCCATGTCCTGAATCCGCAGTTTTTCCAAAGCTATGAATGAATAGGAAGAAAGCAGTTTTTTGGCAGTTTTCTGAAGAAAGTCAAGCCTGCTATTTGCCACTTTTTCGGAAAGTTTCGCCACTTTCAGCTTTGCACGCAGCCTATTTTTGCCGCCTTTCTTTTTTGCTGAAAGGCGCCTCTGTGCAACTCCCAGTTTTTTCGCCCATTTCCCAAAATGGTGAGGATTTTTAACCATTGTTCCGTCTGAAAGGGCTGCGAAATTCGTCAGGCCCAGGTCTAATCCAACTGCTGGCCCTGTGTGTTGTTCCGGGGCTTGCTTTTCTTTTTCGGCGCAGAATATTGCAAACCACTTTCCTGAAGATTCCCTTTTGAGTGTCAGCGTCTTAATCCTGCCCTCCATTTGCCTGTGCTTGACTATGCAGATTTCCCCAAAAGGAGTCACCTTCAGTTTCTGCCCAAGGAAAAATCCAAATTGGGGATAATTCAGGCTTTTCATCCTGTCAAATGATTTGAAGCGCGGAAAGCCGCATGTTATCCCCTGTTTTTTTGCGTCTGTTTTTTTTCGGATTGCGTTGTGCAGCCTGTGAGATAGAACTTGCGCAGTTTGGGAATACAAGTCGCTTTTCTTGATCATCAGCTGCATTTCGGATTTGGATAGGAATCTGTCTTCTTCCCAATATTTCTCCTTGTTTTTTGCAAGCAGGGAATTCCAGAGTTCCTTTGAAAGGTGAATGTGATAAAGAAGATGCTTTTCCTGCTGCTTTGTTGGGTAGATACGGAATTTGAATGCCCTCGTCTGTATGCCCACGGTTTTCTTGTTCTTTTTCCCTATAAAAAGATGCGCAGACCTCTCTGCCGGTGGTTCCACCGCTCAGTGCCACCATATGAGTCGATTTCTGTGGCATGGGTGGTGCTGGGGTGTCCGCCGTATCCACACCCGAATGAAGTCCGCTTATGGCTTCCAGCTGATTGAGCGAGCACCTACATTCTTAAAAGTTGAGGCTAAAATTAACGATGATGAACGAGCTTAATTTTCTGGATTTGGTCATCCTCAAAAGGGTGGACGCCGACTCATCGGTCGAGAAGTTCGGAGGCATAATCAACACCTCTTTTTTCGAGACTGCAAACCTGCTTGGCACAATAAAGATCAAGGGCTACATAGACATTGAGTCCTCGGTGGGAGGCATTTCCAAAGTCACGCTCACAGACGCCGGAAACAGCATTCTGCAGGTTGCCGAGCAGCGCGGGAAGGAGCCGATTGACGCGCTTGACAATGCAATCCTGCACGCCCTGGCAGGCGGTGCAAAGGAGCTCGAGTCGCTCACCTCCCAGCTCAACATCCGCGCTGCCGACCTCTCAATCCACCTGAACAAGCTCGCCTCGCAGGGCTTCATTGACTACACTGTCCGCTCAGCCAAGGTCTCATTCATGCTCACCGAGCAGGGCTTCAATTCGGTCGGAGGGGTCCGTGTCCAGCAAAAGCTTCCTACTGAGGAAGCGCCCCAGACCATCAGGCCCGCTTCTTCCGAGGAGACAGAGGAGCTTCCCCCAAGGGCGGACCATCCCGCGTCCGCGCCCCCCTGGGTCAACCCCGAGGACGTGGAACTTCAGGAGAAAAAGGAGGACGTGCTGCACATCCTCAAGGACGAGCCCGAGCACAAGCCGCACGAGCATCGCCACCACGAGCACCACAGGAGGCAGCTTACGGAAAAGGAGATCAAGGAGCTTGAAAAAAGAAGGCGTTTCTTCTCCAAGCTGGAGCACTACCTGTCGGAATACGCGCCCTACGCCATCCTTGCCTTGGTGGTGCTGGCGATATTCATCGGCGCTTTATACCTTTCAATAACCAAAGTGTAGCGGTTGAATTCATGATTGACTTTTCCCTGCTTTCAAAATACGGAATAGCCGTTGCGCCCTACAAGCTGGTTCGCAAGCCCCATGAGGCAATATCGGCCTCTGCGGAAATCGGCTTTCCAGTGGCGATGAAAATCGTCTCGCCGGATGCGCTCCACAAAACCGACAAGGGAGGGGTGGTCGTGGGCATAGGCTCCTCCCATGAGGCAGAGAAGGCTTACGGAACGCTGATGGAGCGCTTCAAGGGGGTAAAAACCGAGGGAGTGCTGGTGCAGAAAATGGTGGGCAAGGGCGCGGTGGAGCTGATCATCGGAGGCAAAAAGGACCCCCAGTTCGGCCAGCTCATAATGCTTGGAATGGGCGGCATTTTCGTGGAGGTGTACAAGGACGTCACCTTCCGCGTCTGCCCGATAACTGCCGAGGACGCTGCTGAGATGATATCCGAGCTTCGCTCCCATTCCATACTGGAAGGCGCAAGGGGAAGGAAGCCCGTCAACAAAGCTGCCCTGATAAATGCGCTGATATCGGCTTCCAAACTGCTTCAGGGCGAAAACCCCTCCGAGTTCGACATCAACCCGCTCATGGCAGACGAAAAGGGATGCGTGGCAGTGGACATGAGGATACTTTACTAGATGGAAAAAAGGCTTGGTGGAAAATTGGAAAAAATCCCGCAGAAAATCAGGAATCTGGACGCAGTCTTCAAGCCCTCAAGCATAGCTGTGATAGGCGCCAGCCGCGAGCCGAACAAGATCGGCCACGTGATTGTCAAGAACTTCATCGACGGCGGGTTCGGAGGCAAAGTTTACCCAATAAACCCGAACGCAGAGGAAATACTGGGCTTAAAGGCCTACAAGTCGGTGCTTGAAATAAAGGAAAAGGTCGACTCCGCGGTGATTGCAATACCCGCAGCAGCGGTCGCAGGCGCGCTTGAGGAGTGCGGGAAAAAGGGGATAAAGGGCGTGGTGCTCATAAGCGGAGGATTTTCCGAGGTGGGCAATCACAAGGGTGAAAAAAAGCTTGCGGAAATCGCCAACAGGTACGGCATGGCCCTCATAGGCCCAAACTGCATGGGTGTGATCACGCCTGCCTCGCGGGTGGACTCGGTATTCCTTCCCATATACAAGCTTGGCAGGCCCCGCGTGGGGCCAATTTCCTTCATTTCCCAGTCAGGCGCAGTGGGGGGCTGCATCGTGGACCTTGCCTCGCGCGCAGGAATCGGAATGAACAAGTTCGTTTCATACGGGAATGCGGCAGTGGTGGATGAGTGCGATTTATTGGAGTACCTAGCGACCGACAAGGGCACGCAGATAATCGTGGTTTACCTCGAAGGGGTTAAGGACGGCAGGAGGCTTCTTGAGGTCGCAAGGAGGATCACCCGGAAAAAGCCCGTGGTGGTGATTAAGGCAGGCAAGAGCGCTGCCGGCGCAGAGGCTGCAAAGTCGCACACAGGCTCGCTTGCAGGCTCATCAGAGGCTTACAGGGCGGCATTCAAGCAGTCAGGGATGATTGAGGCGCAGACTCTGGAGCAGCTATTCGACTTTGCAAAAATATTCGACCAGGTGCTCCCCTGCGGAAACCGGATCGGGATAATCACGAACGGCGGCGGAATGGGCGTGCTTGCCACAGACTCGATTGAGGACGAGGGGCTGCAGCTGTCCAAATTCTCCGAGGAGACGGTTGCGCAGCTCAAAGCATCCCTTCCTCCCTATGCGAACGCCAGGAATCCGCTGGACATAATAGGGGACGCAGACTCGCACCGCTACGAAATAGCCATAAATGCCCTGATGAAGGATGAAAGTGTGGACGTCATATTGCTCATCATACTTTTCCAGACAGCCGCAATAGACAGCTCGGTGGTGAACATAGCCATCCGCGCCTCTGATCTTCAGAAAAAGCCCATTATAGCTGTCTGCACTGGTGGCGAGTACACAGAAATGCACAAGCGCATACTGGAAAGCTACGGCATTCCAACCTATGCCTCGCCCTCGTCCGCCATGCGCTCGATTTCCCGCTTCATAAAATACGCCGAGCACTATTCAAAGTACAACGAGATGAAGTGCCCTGTGCCAATCAAGACGCAGAAATGAAAGTAAAGGGCAATCACTTTTTCTTCTTGCGCCTGCTCTCGTGGATCGCCTTGGTTTTCTTGTACTCCTGAAGCGAATAGAAGAACGTCCCGATAGCCACCAGCACGACGGGAAGCAATATCCACCACAGCCTGCCGTCCGCAGGCGAAACCAGCGAAACAAGCGCAAGCGCGCCGCATATCCAGAAGAGCTTGCCGCCCAGCTTGTTGGTCTTTTCCCATACTTTCTCATCCGCAAGAGTCCACGGGGTGCTTATGCCCACAAAGAAGTTCCTCTTTGTGAAATTGAGCATGTATCCCACGTAGAAGAATATCATGGAAACCGCTGCCACTATGATCAGCGCAGGGTCGAGCCTTGTGAAAAAGCCGAGGTTGGGGAGGAGCAACGAAACATATATGACGCCCATTGCGAATACAAGTATGACCTTGAAGCCCCAGAACTGGTCAGCAAAGTCCTCCAGGTTCTTGTGGTACACCTCGATTCTTGGGATGAGCAAAAGCGCGACATACACCACCAGCGCAAGAACGGGCATGAGGTAGATGCCCACCACCTTTTCCGACAGGTTGGGGGAGGAATTGCCAAGCGAGGGGTAGTTCAAGAGCATGCCGTTCGCATCGGTCACCACCCGAGGCTCGGCATAAAAAGCAATGGCGAACATCAGGAAAATTATCATCACAGGCAATATTTCCTTGTAAAGCGACATCGCTTCACCCCTGCCATTCCCTTCGGGGTTAAAGAATATAAATAAGAGCGTAACGAGCAATAGACCCCCATGGTCAATAGGGAAGATGGCGAGCTTTTTTCAAAGGATAATCTGCTTTCGCTTGCAGGCGCGATAGCGATCAGCGCCCTTGCGGTGTTCCTCTTCTCGCAGGTCGAGGCTTTCCGCCAGATGGGCTATGCGGGCATTTTCCTCATCTCCCTGATTTCCTCCGCAACAGTCCTGCTTCCGCTTCCGGGCTTTGCAGTCGTGTTCGCAATGGGCGCCTACCTCAACCCGCTCTTTGTGGGGATAGCCGCGGGCGCAGGCTCGGGCATAGGCGAAATATCNNTTGCCATATTCGCCCTGGCTTTCATTCCAAATCCGCTCTTCGACATTGCCGGGATAGTCTCAGGCGCGATAAAAATGCCGATGTGGCAGTTCCTGCTATCCGCCTGCGCGGGAAAAATACTCCGCTACATACTCGTGGCATACGCAGGCGGTTTGGCAAACGATTGGATAATGTAGATTAATGAAAAGGAAAATGAGCGCAACCCCGGAGCCGCAGATGCGCCGGCGGCTGGGCGCCCTACTTCATAACAAAGAACAATCTCGACCACTGCGGGAGCATAGGCATTGACCTGGCGCTCCGCACAACTCAAGCCACAAAGGCATCAGAACAAGTAGACTCTCTTGGCATACAATTATAAATATGATTATAGTAGAACTATTATCGTAATTATAGTAATATAGGAGATACGAGGGAAAACATGAAGCAGCAAAACGAAGAGTTCTATGGCAGAAAAGAGGAGCTTGATTATTTTGCTAAGCGATGGGAGGGCCTTACAAAGGGCGAGCTCATAATCCTGTACGGGAGGCGCAGGCTGGGGAAGACGCGCCTCGTAAAGAAATTCATGGATGGCATCGGCGACAAGTCCAAAGCGCTTTACCTGTTTGTGAACACGCAGGAGGAGAGTCAGATAAAGAAAGATTTTTCCAGCGACATACTCGAACAGGCAGGCGACAGCGTCAAAATCGTGGACTGGAAAGATTTCTTCTCCTACCTTGACGCAACGGCGCAGAAGGGGAAAATCTGCGTCGTCATCGACGAGTTCCAGAGGACAAAAATTACCGCGCCGGCATTCATAACCCAGCTTCAGAACCAGTGGGACAGCCGCCTTAAGAACGGTAAAATAATGCTGATACTCGTGGGTTCCTCGATAGGCATGATGACCAAAATTGCACTCCGTGGCGCGGGGGCCCTCTACGGGCGCAAAACTGGGCAGATGCAGCTGCAGCCCTTCACTTACTCGGATTTCAGGCAGATGTTCCCTGCTCTCAGCGAGGAGAAAAAAGTCGAATGGTTTGCCGTTTTCGGCGGCACGCCCTATTACCTTGAGCTTGCAAAAGCAGACAGCCATGACCTGGCCAAAGCAATAGAGAAAACCGTGCTTCAGAAAGCGGCGCCCCTGCGGGAAGAGCCCAAAAACCTCCTCGAGTTCGAGCTTAGGAAAATCGCCCGCTACAATTCCATACTCCACGCCATAGCGGCGGGAAAGCAGACGGTCAAGGAAATTGCCGATGCGGTTGGGGTGGAGCAGGCAAGCCTTCCGGTTTACCTCTCTTCCCTTGACAATCTGCTCGGGCTCGTGGAAAAGAAGGACCCCATGTTCGGGCGCAAGAATGCCGGCCGCTATGTTCTCCGGGACAATTTCTTCCGCTTCTGGTACAGGTTTGTCCTGAACCAGGCTTCCCTTCTCGAGCTTGAGCGCACTGACAAGGCGCTCCAAACCATAATGGAGCAGCTCGGCTCCTATGTTGGACCGGAATACGAGCGCGTGGCAATCGAGCTTTTCAAAGCCTACAACGGCAGCAAAATCGGCAACCTTGAGCTGGATTTCGAAAAGATAGGCTCATGGTGGGACAAGCGGGGGAATGAAATTGACATCGTTTTCGAGAACAAGGGCGAGCTTGTGCTCGGGGAAGTGAAATGGACTGCTGATCTGGCCGGCAGGGACGTGCTTGAAAGCCTCATGAAAAAGGCGTCTCTTGTCAACCGCCCGGGCAAAAGGCGCTTTGTCCTTGTTTCAAAGAACGGCTTCACCGAAGGCTGCCTGAAGCTTGCGCAGGAAACCGGCACCCTCACGCTCGACCTGAAGGATATGCGGGCGCTCTTCGATTCCAAACGCTGGAATCCGCTCCAGCGCACAAAAAATTAAAGAAAATTAATAT
>DUFS01000025.1 GCA_013331805.1 Microcaldota archaeon
GATGTTCACTATAAAGTCCCAATTCTTGAAATATTCCAATCCTTGGTGAGGATATACCTCAAACTGCCTATCGCCAAAGTGTCTCGTTTCCATGCCACCTTCTTTTTCCCATGCACCTGAAGGCGCAGAAAGCACAACGAAGCTAACTTCTGCAAAGCATATGGAATAGGCTTTATCGCCGTGCTTATTCTTGAAAAGCTGCCCCATCGTAGGCAAGGTCATCCCATCTTCCGGGTCTGGATCGGTTTTTTCCCCATAAGCATAGGTGGTGTGGGCTCCACCGAAATGAATTATCATTTTGGCATTTTTGGGCACGGCTGAGTTAATGTAGTCAAATCTCTCTTTCTCGGTTTGTTGCTTGAATCCGGGCGGGAAAGGGTCGATATATTTGCTGCGCCTGCTGTCACAGAATATTACCTTTATTCCAAGCTTTTTGCATGTCTCAAAGACAATCGCTTGAGTGTCTGCATCGTCTCCTTTTATCTGAAGTTGTTCCACACTAATTTGCCCCTTAAGATATTTGTCCACGAACTGCTGCCGTGAAGTCTTTCCTTCCATTACATAATAATCGTATCCCATTTTCTTTAGCTTAGGCAGAAGGCTGGCTATAAAATAATCCATCTTTATCTGATAATGGGGGATCTCGCCTATCAGCAATACATTGCACTCAGCAGCTTTTTTAATCAGGAAATTGTAGCTCTGGTCAAGTGTCATTGTATTTTTCTTGATTATATCTACATTTGATAGCTTTTTCTGGCTTTCCTGGTTTGCCGTTTTGAATTGAAACAAGAACATGTCTATTTCTCGCGCTTATGGATTTATATTGGTAAGTTTTCATCCACAATATATCCGGTATATCGCCCAGCCTAGGCGACAGCTCCAGCAGGTATTATTTAAAGATGTTCAAGATCATACCTTTTTCTTATGGCACGTTTCTGGGAACTGGATTTCTTGCGGGGCATTGCAATTTCCATGATGGTTTTATTCCACTTTTTGTGGGATTTGAATTATTTCAATCTGATAAACATCCAGCTTTATGAAGGCTTTTGGGGGTTGTTCCAGAAGGCCACCGCCTTGCTTTTCCTTCTTTTGGTAGGTGCGCTAATCGCAATTAACAAATCGAATGGAAAACTGGAAACTCTTCACGATTTTTTGAAAAGAGGCGTATTCATTTTTTCCTGGGGCCTTTTGCTAACAATCATATCTTATGTTTTGTATCCAAAGGGCTTCATCTACTTTGGAATTTTGCATTTGATTGGGGTTTCAATAATACTTTCAACCCCATTTGCCGGAAAGAAAACGGAATCCTTAATTGCTGGGTTTTTCGTGATTTTGCTTCCGCTTGTTTACAAATCGAGTTTCCCGCTTGTCTTTGCCGCGCCTATGCCGACACTTGATTTTTTTCCAGTGTTCCCTTGGTTTGGAGCAGTATTAATCGGGATAGCAATGGGCAATCATTTTTATGCGCAAGGAAAAAGAAGTTTTGAGTTAAACGATTTCGCTGGAAAATTCTCTAACCTGATTCAGGTGGCGGGAAAAAACTCGCTTTTAATTTACTTTACGCACCAATTAATCTTATTTCCTTTGGTGTTCATATTATCATACCTAATTGCATAGTAGCCGAGTCATTGTCCGCTCTTCTTTTCCTGCATATTCATGAGCAGCGGGGCTACGTGCACTGCCACCCGGACTTCTTATCTCGTTTTGCAGCACTCACACAGCTTGGCGTGCAGCACGGAGATTATCACACCTGCAACGAACCACAGGGCTGCCCCTATGAGCATGCCGCCGGGGTCAAAGGGCTTTACGGTGAACTGCATGGTGCCGTGCGTCATGTAGTCCGCAATTTTGAAGCTCAAGCCAGGCGCAAGGTACAGAAGTATGCCGCATACCAACGAGAGCACGGCAAAAAGAGCGCCAAGCGCATAGCCTGACTCAAGACCGCCAGTCGCAGCATATTTTCCTTTCATTTTTACCACCCCCACCTCATTAGAAGCGAAAGGATAAAACCTATTATGAGCAGTATTGCCAGTGCCTGCGTCCAGGTTATCCCTCCGCTTTCCTGTTCTTGTTTTCCGCCATGCCCCTCGCCGTGCGATTTTCCGTCCCCTCCGCAACAGTCCATCCAATCACCTCTTCATATTCCAAATATTGTCCAGCCGGGGTGCATGACCTTCTGCATCACAATGTAGGCTGCCGCAAACACCAGGATCCAAAATGCCGTCTCAATAATGGGACGGTGCTTGTCCCATAGGGATTTTGCTTTTTCTAGTGGCATGTTTTCCCTCCTTTTTTCGATGGCAGAGACATCATCAGCATGTGGCTTCCGACACAGACAACTGCTGCTAGCGGAAAGAGCCACCAGCCGCCGATGCCTGCGGCCTGCAACCCAACAATCACAATTACGGGCAGCAGGCAGCAGATAGCCATCATGGCAAAATGGTTGTTTCTTATATGGTCCATCAATCCCAGAAAATCACCTCTTTTCGTACAGCAACGCATACACAAAGATTGAGAGAATTACACCTGTAAGCGCCCCAGTAATGAAACGCATCAAGTTCGTGCTCTCCCAAAAGCCCAGCATCTGCCCCACTCCATCAATCGCAAGTGGCAGTATTCCGATTGCAAAGACAGCAAAGCGCGGCACAATCGGGTTTTTCCAAATGAACGGCAGCGCAACGCCTGCAAGCAGCATGAAAAGATAGATGCCGATGTTGCGCGTGTCGTTGGGGAATTTGTAGCCCACTTCACCTCTGCCAGCATATTGCACACGTTCTGCGCGATTCAGCCCTATTTGGTCACGGGAATACCTGAACGCACCGTCCCATTTTCTGCTCGCATCAGTGAATTCAGTGGTTATTGTTGTTTCCTTCCCATTCTCTATGCAATCGCCAATCCGGTGATTTTTTCCGTCGAAGAAAACGCAGCTCGAGCGGTATATCCACTGGTGGCAGGTAGGAACATATGCATTGTAAACTAGGCCGGCAGCCCCTTTAGGTCCGTGCAGGGCGAGAAAGGGCGTTGCAGCTATTGTGGCTACCACTGCGAAAATGGCAGCCAGGTAAAGCACATATGCAATTTTCACTTGTACACCCTATCTTATGAATTCAGGCGCATCCCTGCCTACGGCTGCCCTGAACTTTGCCGGGTCAACCACGCGGTAGCACGCCTGGAACTGGTCCGGGTGATGGCTTAGGTGCTGAAGGTTCTTCGGGTCGTTTATGTCGCCGCATTCAGGAGGCACGTTCCCCGCAGGCGGCGCAGCCGCATAGCCTCCTTCCTGCACCGCGTACTGCTGGCTGTAGGGGAATGGCTGCTGCGGCTGCTGGGACGGCATGAAAAACGTGCCATATCCCAGCACCATCAATCCTGCCAGAAGTACTGCGTATATTGCTTTGTCACTCATGTTCTCACCTCTCCCATTTTTACATTACTCCGACTCTCCAGGGTATCAACCTGTAAAGAAGGCTGACAAATGACAGGTACTCGCCTGAAAGCAGGAGAATTCCGAACGCCAGGAAGAACAGGCCGATTATCAGGTTCACTGCGCGCCTGTGCTTTGCAATCCACTTCAGCTTTTCAAGCGTCTGCGAAAGGAAAAGCGCAGCAATGAGGAAAGACGCGCCCAAGCCAAGGGAGAAAGCCAGCATTACCAATCCCCCGCCAGCGGAGTCCTGTGTCGAGGAAGCCAGCAGGATGGTCGGAAAGAGCGTGGGAGAAATGCAGTGGGCGCAAACCAGCGCAAACAGCAGGCCAACCACGAAAACGCCTGCGTAAGACAGTGCGCCGTCTTTGCCTTTCCACCCAGCAGACAAAGCCTGGAGCTCTTCCTCGCTCATCATGCCGCCAAACCGCCAGAATATTTTTTTCAGCACGCCAAGGTAGCGCAAGCCAAGGAGCACGAAAAGCACCCCTGCAGCAAGCGACATGGCGTCAAAAAATGTTCCCATGGATCCGACAAGCACGCCTGCCAGTGCGCCCATAACCGTGAAGACTATGGTGAATGAGAGGATGAATACCAGGGTTTTTGCCACCACTGTTCTCTTCACATCCTTCGCCTTCCCGTGCTTGAGCAGCGTTTCGAAGCTGAAGCCGGTAATGGTCGTAAGGTACACCATTATCATCGGTATTATGCAGGGCGAAATGAAGGATATCGCGCCTATCACGAACGCCATTGCAAGCTCGAATCCCATTCACATCCCGCTCCACAACAGCACGTAAAGCCCGAAACCAAGCATCATCAGCCCCATTATCAGCTTGAAGTATCTGCGGTTTTTCTTTTCAGCCTCCTCCAGCTTGCCAAGCACCTTCTCGCTCGAGGACACACCAAGCGCCAGTATCAGGGGCACCACGAACATGAGGTTGTACAGCGCAAGGAGCCCGAGCGTGGATGCAGTGATGCCCTTGGCGCTAAGCATGGTGATAATAGCCACATAGAGGCCACCGACACACGGGAAGGCGCAAAGGCCTACAAGAACGCCTGCAATAAGCGCGGCTGCAAGCGTGCCCTTCTCGAGAAAGGCGGCGATGTAGGGCTGCGAGAACTTCGGTATCTTGAGCGTGGAGGTGCCCATCAGCCCGTCCTTTGCACTAATCGCGCCAACCACGATAAGCAGCGCTGCGCCGGCTTTTGCCATGAAGTGCGGCTCGAATATGGAAACCGCATTCATTATGCCCAGTCCTATCGAAAAGTAGGCGATAAAGACGCCCAGTATGTACAGCCCGCCGAGCGCCAGTATATGTCCCCTGCTTTTCTTCAGCGAAAGCAGGAAGGCAATGAAGAAGAGGAGCACGGTGAAGCCGCACGGATGGATGCCGTCCAGAAATCCGGTTACGATGACCAGCCCCACGATATTCTGCGTGACATAGAGGTAGATTGCCGCGAGAATGAGCAAAACCAGGAACAGGATAGGGGGCACCCTCATTCAGTTCACCCTTATCGAGTAAAGCAGCGCTGCGCCGCCCAGCACCAGAAGCCCCAATGGAATAAGCGGGTTCTGCAAAATAGCCGAAGCGTTAACGCCCGTATCATGCCCCTCGCATTTTTCAATCGGCTGGTCTATCGGGCAGGTCTCTACCTTGCCGTTCATTAGCATCTCGTAGGTTGTCGGCTTGTCCATGCTGTCCTGCGTCACCACCACCTGCCCCTTTGGATTTTTGAGATAACTTTCAATGAGATTGGCAGGCACATGCCCTTCGAAAAGGTACTTGTCATCAATGAGCACCAGCATGTGGCCCTGCATACGGAGCGGCACGTCAAAGCGCTCCTGCACGGCCATTACCTCCTTTCTCACTTCCGTGTCCTGCATGAAATCCTTGACCACATAATTCCCGTAGCCGTTCTTCTCAAGCATCTGCACCAGCCCCTCAACGTACGGGCTGCAATGTCCGCACCCGCCGTTCTTGTAAATCAGCGCTGACGCTGGAAAAACAGATGGGAAAAAAAGAATGAGGAGGATGACTCCTATTTTCTTTAGCATCCTCCCACCATTCCGCTGCCAAGCGGCTTGGCGGCAGGCACAGATGCCTGGCTGAGTGCCAGGGTTTGCGGAGCAGCGCTTCCTCCACCGCTTGCCGCCAAAAGGCTGGCTGAATTTGCCTTGGCTATGGCATCCTGCGTGTTTTTTACCAGCCCTCCAAGCTGGAAAGCCTGCAACACCATGACTGCAAGGACGATTCCAGTGGCTGCCAGCAATAGCTGTTCCCTGTTAAAGCTCATACGCTAACACCTCCCTTTTTTCCGTTTTCACACTTTTTGCAGTAATCGCCAGGCTCGTTTCCGCAACAGGCGAATACCGGCTTTCCGCAGATCTTGCATTTTTTCACTCCATCAACCTCCTTTGTTGCAATTGCGGCAATAGTCGCCAGGATGCGTGGTGCAGCAGTCAGATACCTGACGGCTGCCGCTCTTGCACTTTTTCTTTCCGAATGCTGATGCGGGCAGTCTGCCAGTCAGTATTCTGCGGTCATTCTCGTTCCACCATTTTCCGCATCCCTTGCACTTTTTCATCAGCAACATCCTTGCTTCTTTTTCTTGTCCATGTTAAACACCTCTGGTGTTTGACAGACAGTGCCCGCAGGCACTGGATGCTAGCACCCTCCTACCATGCTTCCACCTGAACCGGAAACAGAGCCTTTTTCAGCTCCCCGGTACTTGTTGGAAGCAAGATTGATGTAATTCAGTTGAATGCCGCTCTTCTCAAGCACAGCCGCTTTCTGGGCGTGCACACCCGGGAAGAAGAGCACCTTCCACTTGCCAAGTTCCTCGAGAATCTGGTCGTCGGTGTACTCGCTGCCGTGGTTCTTTATCAGGTATTTCGCAAGCCCCCTCATGGCATAGCTGTGCGCGCAACCGCACGCGGGCTGCCCGTTCGAGAATATGATTGACTGTGCCCCGCAGCAGTACTCGCAGGATATCGAGGAGCCTATCTTGATGTAGCGGTTCAGTTGTTCCCTTTCCAGACTCATCTCCCTATCGTACTTGGACAGCTTGGCAATGGTCTGGTCGGCAAGCCCTGGATTAGCTTCAGAAACGTCATCATAATTCACGCCAAGTTCTGCACCGTAGATCGCAGGCGTTCCTGCTGGCCTTGGGTCTGCCGCCAGAAGCACGCCTGGATTGGTGGCAGATCTCTGCACACTTCCTGAACCTGGCGCCTGCTGGCTGGCAAAAGTTCCTGCTCCCGAAGCGGCAGAGACAGGCACAGCCACAATCTCTTTTGGCACGGAAAGCGAGCTGAGAGTGGCAATCTGGTACTGGTTGTATCCAGCCACCAGCACCATCAGCGCCACCATCCCTATCAGAAGGCTGTTCTGCGAAAGCCCACCCGGAGCGTTGGCGCCTGCCGTCTCGTTCACATCACGCCCGTGTTTTTCCTCCCTCATTTTTTCACCCTCCTTGTTTCATTTTTCTGAAACATTTGTTTTCTTGTGTTGTAAGCTTTACAACACTTGTAATGCTTTATGCGCCTATAGTATTATAATCCTTTGTAAGCCTAACACACAATGTAAAGGTTATTACCATGATATCGAAAGGGATTTTGGAAAATCTGAGCCCGATGGAGGCCGAAGTGCTAACAGTGCTGCTGCCTGACAGAAAGATGAAAGTGAAGGAAATCCACGCAGCAGCGTCCAAGAAGCAAAAAATGCTTCTTACCAGCGTCGCAGTGATGCTGGACAGGCTCCATGGAAAGGGGCTGGTGGGCAGGGGGATGGAGACTTGCCGGGGCGGCACAAGATACATCTATTTCCTGAAAATGAGCCCCAAACAGATGGAAGAGGACTACTTGAAGAAGAACGTCGATACGCTTATAAGCAAGTTTGGGGATAATGCAGTTGCGTACTTCCACAAGAGGTTCGCCGAAGGGAAATAAATGGTCGAGCTTTCCTGCGTTTTTGGGCCCTGCCTTGAGGCTTTCTCAAAGGATCCGCTAGGTCTCCTGCTGCTTGGCGTTTTCGGCTCAATCGCCGTGCTTTCCGCATATACCATAATAACAAGGGAGAGCATCCGCTCCAAGATAAAATGGTCCTATCCTCTCCTATTTTCCGTGCTCTTCGTCCTTACCTACTTCACATTCACAATGTCCTGCCACGCAAGCGCGCCCTTCTGCAGCGACCACGCCCTCCTATACAGCGTCCCGGCAGCATTCCTGGGTTCCTTGCTTTTCGGTTATGTAATCCTCCCGAGCATCTACCTCGCATGGGCGCGCGGAAGGCTTGCAAAAAGCCTTGTTGCTTACCTTCCAGAAAGCGTTCCTGTCTATGTCTCCGACAGCGGCAAGCCCTTTGCATATTCCTATGGCGGCTTCAGGCGCTGGATAGTGGTCTCGCAGGGCATGCTCGAAATACTCACGAAAAAGGAGCTTCAGGCAGTGCTGCTGCACGAATACGGCCACATTGCCGGAAACACTTCTATTTACAAGGCAAGCAGGTGGGTCTATTCAAAAATACCCCTTCTGCACGCAGTTGTCGATGGAAAGCTGCTTGAGGATGAGGAGGAGCTGCGCGCAGACAGGTTTGCGGTTGAGGCGCAGGGCACGGCAAAGCATCTCAATTCCGCAAAGCGCAAGCTCAAGCACTATTTCGGCTGCTGATTCCCTGCAAACTTCTTTCCAATCGCATGCGACAGCACGATTATTGAAATTATCCCGAGCAGCGGCCTTATCGGATTGACCACATTATACATGAAATCAAAGCCGAGCAAAAATACCAGGAGCATGCTGCACGTCGGGCAGGAAAAAGAGATAAAGCCCAAAAACCCCCCGCCCAGCGCGCCCTTGCCCGTTTTGCATATTTTACTTTCCGGCAGCGCAAGGTAAACAGCCGCCAAAAGCGAGGTGGCAAAAAGGAAAACATAGTCAAGCGGCGTGACTGGAATCATCCTGACGTACGGGATTATTGGGTTTGACAGGAGCGCGGTAGGAATTCCCAAAACCATGAAAAGCCCCAGGGCATACAATACCGTCTTGGTCCTTGTTTTTGGATTCGAAAAGGCGAATGCAACCGCATTGATTATTTTCATGGTTTCCCCTTTTCAGGCGCCAGCCCCTCCAAAAGCTCATCCGGCATCTGCAATATGTTTATTTTGCCTGCTTTTCGCACAGTGATTACCCCCCTTTTGAGAAGCTTGGCGATCGTGCGGTGCGCCCTGACCCTTCCCATCCCCTTAAGTGACGCAATCTCGGTCTGATATGCCACTCCCTTCCTCTTGAGAATCAGTTCAATCACTGCGCGCTCATCCTCGTTCAAGAATTTCAGCAGGAGGTTCGCGTTCCATTTCACTTCGGCATCCTTCTTTTCCACTATGGCGGTCAGCAGATAGAAGGTGCCTGCCCCGACCGCAAGCCCAAGGGTTGCCACTGCAATCATGAATTCCACGTGGTAATTGACCAGCGGGCCAAGAAGGGGCGAGTACTGCGCCTGCTCAGTTGTAAGGTGGTAGGTGAATACTAATGCAAGAAGGAGAAACGTGAAACCCGATATTATGAACACTAACAGCAGCAGTTCCCTTCTGCCTTTTTTTGGAAGTTTTTGAAGAATCCTCTCCGCTAACAACATTCCCACAAAACCATCCCAGCTGATTGTTTCAATCACTATTATGTATTGTTTCAGCTTTATGAAACATCAAGTCTGGAATTAATGCAAGATAAAGCAATAAAAAACGAGGAGGTAGTATGATGAGTAACGAAGCTGAGAAATTTGTGCAAGGAACTCATGGGAAAGAAGCAGAGCCGCAATACGTTATTGGAATAGCGATAATCCTTGCGGCGCTGTTGGTTTCAGCAACCGTTTACGTGTCACTTTCATCGCTTT
>DUFS01000079.1 GCA_013331805.1 Microcaldota archaeon
GTGTACGAGTCTTCAGAAAGCCTCACCTCGCCAGTTGTTGGGTCGGCGTAATAGTGCCCTTGCGGGCTTCCGGTGATCCCGTACGCATAGGCAAGGCCGGTGTTGAACCACTGCGGTGAGTTTGGCGAGGCCATCTGGCTGATGAGCATGTATTTTACCTCGTCCTCGAATGCCTCGGCATCGGCTTTGGAGGCAAAGTAGCCGTGTTTCTCCCCCCAATGCCTCCAGCAGCCTGCCATCCTCTTTATGACCTGCCTGGCACTTTTTTCAGGCCCGGTGACGACCTTGCCGTTCGCATCCTTGAGGACATTTTCCAACCTGTCGTAAAGAGGCACGCCTGCCTTCCTGAAGTATTTCTGCGCAACGATGTCGGTTGCCACCTGCGACCAGGATTTTGGCACCTCCACCTCGTGCATCTCGAACACGACCGAGCCGTCCGAGTTCCGGATGACTGATGAGCGGAATTCATATTCGGCCGATTCCAGGGGGTCCATGCCTTCGGTTGTGAAAAGCCGCCTGATTTCCATTCCGCCCTGCCGCATCCTCTGCTCGGATACAGTCGCTTCCCCCACGCCCACACCTCTCACGATCCTTATGGAAGCAAGCCAGCGCAGGCAAAACGAACACGGATTTCCATCCGCACAAACCCCTTGCAACCACAATATATAGTGTTTCAGGGGAGAGCCAACCACAACCTGTTGGGCTTGCGTAGTGTATCAAACATTGAGGTTTATATAGCTATTTTCGCCCGGAAAAATCATCTTCGTAGCTGTTTTATTTGGAACAAAAAACGGGAAATAAATTGCGCAAAAAGTATTGGCAGATCGTTTTTCCACGCCTTCCATGCGGGTTTACAAACATTCTTTAATCTAACCTCCAATAGAAAAACGGGAAGGGTGTTTGATCTGAAAAAATCCGAGGCTAATTCATCAACCGGAACTTTCGCCGTTAAGGCCGGCCTTGCCCAGATGCTCAAAGGCGGCGTGATAATGGATGTTGTTAGCGCCCAGCACGCAAAAATCGCGGAGGAGGCAGGCGCGGTTGCCGTGATGGCGCTTGAGGCAGTGCCCTCCGACATCCGGAAGAACGGCGGCGTTGCGCGCATGGCGGATCCCAAGCTCATCAGGGAAATCAAGTCTGAGGTGAGCATCCCTCTGATGGCGAAATGCCGCATAGGCCATTTTGTCGAGGCGCAGGTTCTCGAGTCATTGAACGTGGACTACATAGACGAGTCCGAGGTTCTCACCCCTGCGGATTCGGAGCACCATATTGACAAGTGGCAGTTCAAGGTCCCATTCGTCTGCGGCTGCCGCGACCTTGGCGAGGCGCTGCGCAGGATTTCGGAAGGCGCTGCAATGATCCGCACCAAAGGGGAAGCTGGCACGGGGAATATCGTGGAGGCAGTGCGCCACATACGCGCCGTGAACAGGGGGATAGTCTCGCTCAAGGGCAAAAACAAGGACGAGCTTTCCGAAAGCGCGCAGGCATTGCGCGTCCCGGTATCGCTTGTGGAAAAGGTGCTTGAGCTTGGAAGGCTGCCCGTGGTGAATTTCGCCGCAGGGGGCATTGCCACGCCGTCCGACGCCGCGCTCTGCATGCAGCTTGGCTGCGACGGAGTATTCGTGGGCAGCGGGATATTCAAATCCTCCGACCCTGAGAAGCGGGCGCAGGCGATTGTGGACGCCGTTGCGCACTTCAACAATCCGAAAAAAATCTGCGAGGCATCCGAGGGACTAGGCAAGCCCATGGACAGCCTTGACCTCGAGAACCTTCGGCCCGAGGAGAAACTTTCGCGAAGAGGCATCTAGGCATGATGAAGCGTATCGGCGTTCTTGCGCTGCAGGGAGGGGTGGACGAGCACATAAACGCCCTGCTGAACGCATCTGAAAAGGTGCAGGCCCCTGTGCAGGTGGTGGAGGTCCGCACAGCCGAGGACATGGAAGGCCTGGACGGCATAATCCTCCCGGGCGGCGAATCGACGACGATTTCCAAGCTCATGGAGCGCGCCAACCTCTTTTCGCCAGTGCTCCAGGTAAGGAAGATAATGGGCACCTGCGCCGGCGCCATACTGCTTGCGAAAAAGGTGGAGGGCGCAAATCTCGAGCAGCGCTTCTTATCGCTCATGGACATTTCAATTGACCGCAACGCATACGGCTCGCAGAAAGAGTCGTTCGAGGCGCAGCTTGACACCGAATTCGGAAGGATAAGCGGCGTCTTCATCAGGGCGCCGAAAATAACCATCATGGGCTCGGGCCACGTCCGCCCGCTGGCATTCCACGGCGAGGAAGTGGTGGCAGCCTACCAGAAAAGCGGCGAGCGGCATTACATTGCCCTCGCCTTCCATCCTGAGCTCACCACGACAAAGTTCCACGAGTTTTTCATACGTCTTTGATATTCCGATGAATTTTGTTACATCAGTATATAAGCCCTGATTTTCACAGGATGCAGCTATGGTGCAAATCACGCTGAGCCCAGCCTCGTTCTTCTCGTTCGCCAGCATGGGCTATGCGCCCGCGCCGCAGCCCGGGCCGCGCCGCCCGACACCTTCTTAAGCAGCCGCAAGGCCCTGACAAATGTTCGGATTTCGTTTTGTTTCTTAGCCTGCCAGTCAAAAAACGGGGGTGTTCACATGGAAAATCGTTCAGAACTTGCATCGTGCAAGCGCATCATTATTGCTTGAAACAGGCGAGGACCCGGTTGACCTGATTGCAAGGGTGGCCTCCCCTGGCGGAACCACGGAAGCAGGCCTGAAAAAAGCAGATGAGCTTGGGCTTCAGGAAAGGTTCGCATCCGTCCTTGAGGCAGCAATAAGCCGGGCAAAAGAAATGGAAAAGTGACCGCAGGCACTTTTCCAGACTTGGCGCGCACGCCAAGAAGATGGAAAAATAGCAGTTCAGAGTTCCCTGCCGCGCGCGCAGTTCGCGCAGACAAATCCGATCTTGCACTGCGGCCTTCCGCAGTTGCCCTTTCCGCAGCTCTTGCAAGTCTCGGTGGAAACGCGCCCGCAAACCGCGCAAAGCCCAGCAATGTTCATGCCAATCAAAGGGATTTGGGCGGTTGTATTTAAAACAAATACTCCATTTCCATCAGCATGGCAGAACAAAACCTGCGCCAGCTCCTGCGGGGCCTGTCGCCCGGGATTTCGGAAGGCAAATTCTGGGTCGGCACTTTTCCCGAATCGCAAATGATGGGGCTTGCCGGCTATCTCCAATACATAACCTGCATCTACAGGGAGAAAGAAGGATTGACCGCGGTTTTCCAGGAAGAGGCAAAGGAAGAGCTGGAACGCTACACTGAAAAGAAAGTCGAAGGGCCCTTTGCACTCATAACGCTTCAGGTGGATTCAAGCCTGATGGCAGTGGGCCTGCTTGCGAAAGTCACCGAAGCGCTGGCAAGGGAGAAAATACCGGTCAATGCATTCTCTGCTTACTTCCACGACCACCTGCTGGTGCCTTTTGAAAAAAAGGATGAAGCGCTTGCAGCTCTTAAAAAATTGCAGAAATCAGCCTGACTACTTCAGCACGCCAAATCCTGACAGGCGCCATCTTTGGCCAAGCCGCCTTGTGATGGCTATCTTGCTTTTCTTTTCAGCGCAAATGGGCCTTTTCAGCTTGATGAAGACGGAATTGCCCTTGAGCTTCACAATCGCGCCTACAGAAGTCGCGGTCCCTGCTGAAACCACAATAAGCTCGCCCATCTTGAATGCAGGATTGTCAAAGCCTTCCCGCTTAAGGAGCGAATATTCCAGCTCAACGTCATAGAGGACCGGAGGGAGAGTCCCCTTCTTGCCCACCAGGTTTCCTGCCAAATGATCGGATTTTGCAACAGCCGGGTCCAGGCCGGTCGCAATTCCAATAAGCCCGCCCGGCGCTGCCTGCTGCACGCTTTCGCCCCCTGCCATGAGCGCGCCAATTGTAAGAACAATGGGCTCGACCACTTCCTTGTCCTTGGTTTTTCTTGCAAGCCCGGGAAGCATTTCAATTTCCTCGCCCACTTTGAGCGTTCCCTGGATGAGCGAGCCGCCCAGCACCCCTCCCTTCAGCCTGGATAGGTCTGCCCCTGGCTTGTTTATGTCAAATGAGCGCGCTACGTACATCCTTGCCGGCAGCTGCGGATCGCGCTTGGGGGTGGGAATGGTTTTTTCAATGGTTTCAATCAGCTTGTCAATGTTCGCGTTATAGTTCGCGGAAATCGGGACAACCGGTGCATCTGCGCAGCTGGACCCCTCAAGGAACTTTTTTATCTCATTGTAGTTTTCAATAGCCTTTTCCTTGGTCACCAGGTCTATTTTGTTCTGCACCACGACCACTTTTTTTATGCCGAGGATGTCCAGGACCATGAGATGCTCTTCTGTCTGCGGCTGAGGGCATTTCTCGTTTGCCGCAATCACCAGCAAAGCGCCATCCAGTATGCTTGATGCCGCTATGGTCGTGGTCATGAGTGTCTCGTGCCCTGGCGCATCCAGGAAGGAGACGTGCCTGGAGACCTCGAACTTGGATTCGTCCTTGGCGGCATCTATTTCGGTGGCATATTGGCTTGCGTCCTTGTTTTTGTAAAAAGTCGTATCAGCGTAACCTATCTTGATCGTGATGCCCCGCTTGAGCTCCTCTGAATGGGTGTCTGTCCATTTGCCGGTCAGGGCCTTGGTCAGGCTGGTCTTGCCGTGGTCAACGTGTCCGACCATGCCAATGTTCACTTCAGCTTGCAAAAAAATCACTCGCTACTTCTTCTTTTCCTCCTTCTTCTCGCCTGCGGCAGCCTTGGGGAACAGTTCCTCCAGCCCCTTGGAGCCGTAGGAAGCCACCTTGGCATTCACCTGCATTATCTGGTCCGAAATTATGTTGCCCCGGACGTTCCTCTTTGCCCGGACGCCCTTTTTATGCTTGGAAAAGCCAGCTCCGCTCGAAAGGATGACTCCAACCCTTCTTGGCCCTGAGACGTCCCTCCTTATCGGGAAGCCTGCAAGGTCGCTGCCTCCGGTGATCTCGACAGTGTACCCTTCTGCTCCGAACGAGCCGCCTTCCAGCTTGTCGCCAATCTTCTTGCCTATGATCTGCGACTCGCGGTCCTTGGGAACCTCTATCCCGAAGCTCTTCCCTGTCTTTGGGTCTGATATGACTATTTTCATGGTATCACTTCCTGTCAGAAGAACGAATCTACGTCTTCGAATGGCGAGTTTATTCTGTGTAATGTTTTAAAAGGATGAGCACATGCCACTTGCGACCCTTTTAAATAGTGTTTGTGTAAAAAAATGAAAACGGGTGGGAATAATATGTTAGCTTCGAGCACTACTCATGTTAAAGGTAACCTGAAAGTCTGGCTAAAGGACGCAAAACTGGCAGCCTCCCTTCCTTTCAGAAGCCGCAACGGCCAGATAGAGGCGCTCTCCCAGCTGTCCGGAAGCATGAACGTCAGAGGAATGTACAACTTAGCGTTCGCCAAGAGCATCCCTTCACAAAAGCGAAAATTGTATGCCTCAATGTGCCTGGCTATTTCCGCCAAAATCGACATCAAGCTGGCAAAGCTGTACGCATCACAGGGAAAATATGACAACGCAATCCTCAAATGCACTGAGGCGTGCGCATTTCTCAAGAAAATCGGCAAGAGCCAGTTGCTGCCGATGGCATGGGAGGAATATTACAAGGGCAAAATCTGCGAGAAGATGGGCAAGGATTTTCTCCTGGCAGCCGCGCACATGGAAGTATCTCACAAGCTATTCTTGCAAGCCAAGAAAACAATGAAAGCGCTGTCGATAATGGAAGAAGCAATCAGTGTTCTCGAGAGAGGTGGCTATTTCAAAGAAGCGCAGCAAAAATGCGAAAGCATGGCGGCATATCATGTCAATCACAATAACTTTCTGGAAGCAGCCAGATTCTTCAATATGGCTTCGGAAATGTCGCAGGACAAGGAGATGGCATTCGCCTACACGACCCTGGCGGATAAGTATCTGGAAATAGTGAACAGAGCACAGCAAATGCAGAATCTGGATACGTTCCCCTGGCAGAACATCAGATAAGCTTCCAGCCATTTTTCGTGTACACTACCATTTCCTCGAACCGCACGCCGAACGACTTGTAATAGGCAGCCGGCTCGATCGCCAGCACGGTTCCAGTCTCAAGCCTGTCCTTGCTGCTCTTGCCCAGGTGCGGATACTCGTGCACCTCAAGCCCGATGCCATGCCCGATGGAGTGCACAAGCGGGGGAAGGCCGCGTTTTTTCAGTATCTTTTCGGAAAGCCGCGCAGCGCAGCTTCCTGTCCTGCATTCGGAAAGCCCCTGCAGGAATCCGCCAAATGCCTCCTTGCACTTGCCATATGCAGCCTCTTGCCTGGAATTCCTTTTCCTGAAATAGCAGCGCGTGAAGTCCGAGCAGTAGCCCTGGCATTTCACGCCGAAATCCACCAGCACCATCTCTCCAAGCCTGGTTTTTCCAGCAAGATGGTGGGGAAAGCGGCTGTTTTTCCCGCTTGCCACAATGGGCTCAAATGAAACCTCTGCCCCTGCCTTCAGCGCCTCGATTTTCAGCCTTGCCGCAAGCTCAGACTCAGTTTTGCACTCCCAGGGATGGAGCTTTTCCAGGATTTTCCTTGCAATTCTTGCCGAAGCAGCCACGGAGGCAAGTTCGCTTTGGGATTTCCTGCCCCGGATTTCGTAAACCTGCCCGTCGATATTTGCTAGTTTTAGCTTTGCCTTTTCCCTAAGAGCCTGGAGCCGAAGCGCGCTTGACTCCCCAAAGCAATATCCCACTCTTCCCCTGCCGCAAGCATTCTTCAGGTAGGCCGTCCTGTCAGCGCCCATAAGCCTTGCCGGATAGTGTGAAATCTCCTTTGCCGCTCCGTGGTTCATCTTGTGCGTGAGCAGGGACCCGCCCCTTCTTTTCAGGAGAAGGTAGCAGGTGTCTATAGCGCAGCCTGCAAAATAGGAAAACGAAGGATTGGGCTTTCCGGCTTCGTCACCGCTGTAAAATAGCGCAGAATCTAATTTTAATTTGGAAAAAAGCGCCCGCCGCCTTTTGTCAAGCTCGCCCATGGCAAGAGTTCTCATCCAAAATTTATAAAGGAAGGCAGGCAAGCACAGAATCGAATTTTTTAAGCAGGGCAAGCACTTTTCCAGATTCATTTTTCGAAAGAGGCAGCCTTGCGCATTTTCCTATGAATTCTTCTGCAACCGCTAAAGCCTTGGGGATGTTCAAGTCATCATCCATTGCGGATTCAAAGTTTTTCCTTGCCCCTGAAAGGATTCCGCCAATGCCCTTTGCCCCGGCTCCGTCCATCTTCCTTATTTTCCCAACCATTATTTCCATTTTCCGGAATCTTGCTTTTATCCCGCCTGCAAGTTCCCAGCTGAAATCCAGCCTTTTTTTGTAATGTGCCGAAACAAGAAGCATCCGGACCACGCGTGGTGAGAAGCCCTTTCTCATCAGGTCAGGAAGGAGGATGGCATTCCCCTTGGACTTGCTCATCTTCCTGCCGTTCAGTATCAAATGCCTGATATGCATCCAGTATTTCGCATACTCCTGGCGCGTCTCCGTTGAAACGACTGCGCGGGTGTTTTCATGATGGTTGAACAGGTTGTCCCTTCCCCCCATGGCAAGGTCAATCCTTTTGCCCAGCGTTTCAGTGGACATGACAGCGCACTGAAGGTTCCAAGCAGGATGGCAAGGCCCAATCTTGCTCTGGAAGCATTCCCCGCACCCCTGCCCGCCTTTTGAGCAGGGATTCCACAGGAGGAAATCCCCTGCCCTGCCTGGCCTGTATTCCTCCCAGGCAACCTTTCCCTTGCTGCCCGAAAGCCTTTTTCCAACCAGCCTTCCGTAGGACGGGAATTTGGAAACGTCCAGGAATACCTTGCCCCTGTTATCCTTGTATGCCAATCCTTTTTTCAGCAGGGCTTTCACCCTGTCCGCCATCTTGTCAATGTATTGGCTCACGTGCGGGTATTTTTCTGCCGGAATGCAGCCAAGCGAACTCATGTCTTCCTTAAAGAGCTTTTCAAAGCGGATCGTCAGCCTTTCCCTTTTCATCCCTGTCTTTCTGACTTCCTTCATTATAGTCCTGTCAAAGTCGGTTATGTTCATCACGTGGCGGACACGAAAGCCCTTGTAGAGAAGGTAGCGCTTCATTGTGTCCTCGACAGAATAAGTCCTGAGGTTTCCAATGTGCGNNCTGTTGCATACCTTCAGCATTCTCACACCTGCATCCGCTCAAAGCTTTTTGTCCCGATGAATATGAAAGCAAGTGAAATGCCCAAAAGCACTGCCACATCCAGCACCGGCCCGAAAGCGGTGGTGCCAAGGAAGGCGAAGCGGATGAGGTCCACCCCGTAAGTCAGGGGATTTATGGCAACTATGAAGCCAAGGTAGGAGGGCAGGTTCTCAACCGGGAAAAGCGCGCCTGAAAAAAGGAACATTGGCCACATGACAAAGCTCATCACAAGGTTGAAGCCGTCTGGGGAGGACATGCTCGCGCCCATGATGAGTCCAAGGCTCACAATGCACATCGAAAGAAGGAGCGCAGCAGGCACAGCCAATACAAGCGAATCCATTCCAGCCATGCCAAAAGCAATGCCAATCACCATGAGCGCCACAACCTGTAAGAGCACGTCGCTCATGCCGCCCAGCATCTTTCCCATGAAAACCGCGCTTCTGGGAATTGGGGCTACCAGCACAAGCTTGAGGAAATCGAGCTTCCTGTCCCAGATTATGTAAAGCCCGTAAAAAATCGAGCCGAATAGGACTGCCATCGAAACCACTCCCGGGAATATGAAAGTCTGGTAATTCACGCCCTGAAGCTCCACGCTTGCCCCCAGGCCCCCTCCGAACGCGAATATCCAGAGCAAGGGCGTCACTATTGCGGATATGACCCTCTCCTTTTCCCTGAAGAAAACCGTGATTTCACGCAGCCAGACTGCGTAGACTGCTTCCAAGTAATGCATGTTTTCACCGGTCGCCCTTGCTGTTCATTATCCTTTCCCAGTAGCTTCCTTCGGCCGAATCCTCGCGGATTGCCCTGCCAGTGTATTTTATGAAAACGTCATTGAGCGTGGCAGGGTGCATCTCAATCGAATCGACTCCGTCAAGAAGCCGCAGCATTTTCGGCAGGTTCTTTTGCGAGTCAGGCACTGTGACGCTCACAATGCCTTCCTTGATTTTCACGCTTCTTGCAAAGGGCATCTTTCGCAGTTCAGATGCGATCAGTGCAGGCTCCTTGCTCTTGAGAAGCATTATGTCGCCGCCGAGCTTGCGGACCAGGTCGCTCGGCTTTCCCAAGGCAATCATCCTGCCATGGTCGATGATCGCAACCCTGTCAGCGTACTTTTCCGCTTCTTCCAGGTAATGTGTCGTGAATACGATCGTGGTTTTTTCAACTTGCGACATCTTCCTTATGTATTCCCAAATATGGCTCCGTGTTTGGGGGTCCAGCCCGACAGTGGGCTCGTCCAAAAAGAGAATCAATGGCTTGTGCAATATGCCCCGGGCGATTTCCAGCCTTTTCCTCATGCCGCCGGAATACTCCTTTACCCTGCTTTTCTGGCGGTCGGTCAGCCCCACAAGCCGAAGCATGCTGTCGATCCGCTCCTTCCTCCCCTCGCCTGGCATGCCGTAAAGAAGGGCATGCATCTCCAGGTTCTCCCTTCCTGAAAGCAAATCATCAGAGCTTGGCTGCTGGAAAACCACGCCAATGGACTTTCGCACTTTCAGCGGTTCGGTTTCGGCGTCATATCCGGCAACCGATGCCTTTCCGCTCGTTGGGCGGAGAAGCCCGCACAGCATTGAAATGGTCGTGGTCTTGCCCGCGCCGTTGGGCCCCAGAAGCGCGAACACCTCGCCTTCCTTCACCTCGAGGCTTATTCCGTCCACTGCGCGAAGCTTCCCGAAGTGCTTGGAGAGCTTCTTTATGCTAATTGCCGATACAGGAACCATAAGAAGACCGACCAAACATGCATGGAAACGGTTTATAATACCTGCATGAACGTTTTCGGTAGGTGCTTGCCATGTTCGAAACTTCTGAAAAAAAGGAGCTGATGGGAAAAATCGCAAAAGAAAAGTCGCTGGTGCTTTTCTACGCGAGCTGGTGCCCTGACTGCGCTCGGTTCATGCCAACATTCAATTCGCTTGCTTCCAAGACCAAGGTTACCCTCCTCAAGGCTGTGATAGACGAGGACGAAAATCCAATTTGGGACGATTTCAAGATAGGGCGAGTGCCTACGGTTGTGCTTTTCGAAAACGGCAAGGAAAAGGGCCGCGTGGAAGAAAAAGGCGGCAGCATTGACGCAGCGAAGCTGAAGAGGCTCCTTTAGGGGCTAAATAAGGCGGCCATCTGAGACGAGTTTTTCACCACAGCACAAAAAGCAAGTTACTACCTTTTTCCCGTGACATTCTAGGTGCTATCCTTTTAAATCTTTCATATCTAAACATAAACAAACACTAAGGGAGGTGTAATCATGGCAGCCAATCTCAAAATGGAAAAAGTCGGCGCTAACACTAATCTAGTCGGAAATGTAACTCTCGCGGAAAGTCGCAAACTCTTCGGCAACAAGATGCTTGACCCGAAGCAGGTGCACGAGTTTGCCAGAACAAACCCAGGCACTTTCCAGCGCATAATCAACCAAACCAACCTGCACATGGGCGTTGCCGTATCAAAGAAAGCTCCTCTTGGCGAGTTCATCAAGAACGGCAACCTGGAGATCACTGCCCAATCTGAAGGCGAGCAAAGGCTGCTTGTTATCCCGGAAAGCAAACTGGCAAAAGACGTGCTCACCAAGGAAAACGTGATTTTACTAGTTAAAAGTGGCTATACGATTGACCAAAGCGGCAATACCTACACTGTGGTATTCGACAAGGAAGCCCTGGAATGCCTTGGGCAACACACCCAGCTTTTCACCAAGCCCCTAAAAGANNTCGTGGGGTGCTAGTGCAGGAGACTGGCGCGCAAGCGTCAGCCGCGCCGCAGAACGGAAAGCCGGAGCTGATAATGCTGGCAGAAGGCGCGACAGCGGCAGTGGACAAGGCAGTGCAGCAATTTGGGGCTGCCGCAAATGAGGTTTTGCAGCC
>DUFS01000004.1:0-10606 GCA_013331805.1 Microcaldota archaeon
TCCGAAAAAAACATATCCGAAGTTTTCGCGATCGGGCGGAAAAAGGCTCCCTGCGTACTTTTTTTCGACGAGATCGACTCGATAGGCAAGCGCAGGGACTCGTACACTTCCGACGACGTTGCCCCGCGCGTGATGAGCGTGATGCTCGAGGAGCTGGACGGCTTCAAGAGCAAGAAGAACGTGATAACCATTGGCGCCACGAACGCGCCCGACCAGCTGGACCCGGCGCTCATGAGGCCTGGCAGGTTTGACAAGATAATATACATGTCGCTTCCTGACGCTGATGCGAGAAAGGCGATTTTCAAGGTGCACATGAAAAAACTGCCCCGCGACGAGGACATCGACTACGGCAGGCTTGCGGCGATCACCGAGAGGTTTTCAGGCGCGGACATAAAGAACATCTGCACCGAAGCCTCGAGATTGGCCGCGCGCGAGGCAGTGGCAAGCAAGGTGGTGGTGAACGTTTCGATGAAGCACCTGACCACCACCATAAAGAAGCTCAAGCCCAGCGTGTCCTTGGACCAGGTAGACACCTACGACAAGTTCAGGATGGATTACGAAAGGAGAAGCGATGCCGAGGAGAAAAAGCCGGACGACAAGGGGGTTCGCTGGGAGGATGTCGCAGGTCTGGAAACTGTCCGCCAGGTGCTCTTGGAGGCGATTGAAATCCCCCTCCTGCACGAGGATGTGATGAAGGAGATGGATGTAAAGCCCAGCAAGGGGCTGCTCCTTTTCGGCCCGCCAGGCTGCGGAAAGACCATGATAGTCAAGGCTGCCGCAAACGAGCTGAACGCGAACTTCCTCACAATATCCGGGGCAGAGCTCATGAAGAGCAAGAGCAGGAGCGCCGCGGCATTCGTAAAGGAGACCTTCAACCGCGCGCGCGAGTCGGCGCCTGCGCTGGTGTTCATAGATGAAATTGAGGCTCTTGCCCCTAACCGAAGCGAGTACACGGGCGGCATCCTGACCGAGTTGCTGCAGGAGCTCGACGGGGTGAAGGAGCTGAAGAATGTCATGCTCATAGGCGCCACCAACAAGCCCTCCGCCCTGGACCCTGCGATATTGCGCCCTGGCAGGTTTGACAAGATAATATACATACCGCCTCCGGACGCGCCAGCTCGCTCGCAGATATTCACCACCAATCTTTCCAAATTCCTCAAAAGCCTGGACCTGAGGAGGCTTTCCGATGCGACCGAGGGCTTTTCAGGCGCGGACGTCGCATCCATTTGCCAGGAGGTCAAAATGCAGCTGGTGCGCGACAAGCTGAAAGGGAAACCCACCGAGCTTTTAACCGGGCATGTTATGAAAGTCGTTTCCTCAAGAAGGCCCTCGATTACCAAAAGAGACTTGAGGGAGTATGATTTGTTCAAGGAGGAATACGGGGAGAGGAAATAGCTTTGGAAGCAGAAGGAAAAGAAAAAAGTCCCTTGTTTGACCTTTTAGGCAACCAAAATTCGTCAGTTCAGTGTTGAGAAATACTGTTTTTGACGATAATATATATTTATTTTATATACTTTTTTTTAAAGAACTGGAGAAAATTTATAAAGCTAGCTCAAGAGACCAATACCGTCTCCTATGAGAGGCGTTTGACCAGCGCTATGGAGGGGAACAGGTACGAAGAGATGAAGAGAAAAGAAAATACAGGGCAAAAAGTCAATGTCGTCGATAAGTTTTATGTACCTGCCCTGAAAGACGACATTTGAGGTGAAAAAATGAAAGGAATAAACGTGAGGAAAATAGCGGCCTTTGCCGGCGCAGCTGTCCTCGGTTTGTCCGCCCTTGCTGTGGCCGACGTAGTTTACGGCAGCACGCAGCTTGTGGATCAGAACGGACAGCCGACGGTTAAGGTATATGTCGGCAGCAAGGCGGCGATCTCCGACGGTGTCGCAGCAGCGAACATCGCAGCGAAGATCGCAAACGAGGCGTACAAGAGCTCGACTCTTACTGCCTCTGTCAGCGGAACCCCAACATGCACCGTGGGCGGTGGAATTGGAGGGACCGGGACCTGCTCCATTGTAGAGAGCAGCAAGAAGGTTACCCTTGAGGTGACCGTCCCAGGATCCGTTGCAGGAGTGCACGAGTTCAAGACGCTGATAACAGACACGATTGACAGGACGCTTGCCAACCGCAACAACACCCTGTCAGAGGACAACTATACGACCGGCCTTACCTCGGCGGACACCGGCGGGTCAGTGACCTCGCCCCTGCGCGGAGTGGAGGACGGAATAAAGGGAGTCAACCTTTACAAGATTGGCTCATCCTTCAACGCGTTCTCTGACTACTCTGTTGTGGACACCCAGGCAACCTCCACCACATACACGGAGGAGCAGAACTTCTGGGTCGGCTCCCAGGCAAACGCGGTTGCGTACGACTCCTCGTCCAGCATAAGGGACGTTGCAGTCAACAAGTACAGCGCAATGGTGTACAGCGTCAAATTCACCGGGAACGACTTCGGCATTCCGGTGTGCACAGGGGACCTCGCATCCAACGACTCCACCAACTGGGCCTCGTGCTCCGCGAGCTCAAACTCGAGGACTGACAGGCACAGGGTGAAGATAAAGTTCCTTGGATCCGAATGGGTCTTCTCTGAAGTAACCAACCCGACCGCGGCCCTAGCAAGCGCGACCTCGGCACTCAAGGGAGGCCAGGTGAAGCTTGCCAAGGAGGCCAAGTACGGCATCATCAACGTCGGACAGGTGCTCGACGCCGGAACCTTCAAGGTCAGGCTGTCGGACATATCGGTCGCAGTGGGCGCTGAGAACACGCACCCTGCGATCATCGACGTGCTTGACGCCAACGAGGCTGTTGTGGGGCAGATCCAGGTAGACCCTGGCACCACCTACACCTTCACGCAGAGCGGAACCGGCAACGTGGTCAAGATCCACGTGTACAAGACAGCGCCCGGTTTCACCCTGAACGCGAAGTGGGCTGAAATGGCGGTGTACTCNNTCCGCGAAATCGTCATCTACAACGTTGACGGCTTCACGGACAAGACCAAGGCAGGGGACGTGTTCAACTTCCTGAAGGCAACCCCGACCTACAAGGTCACCTACAACGGCGTGGACCTGACTGACGACGACTACCAGCCTCTGTCCTACAGCGGGCTTTCCGCGGACACCTACCGCGTGGCAACTGCGGCAGCGGACACTGCCTGCCAATCCACCAGCTCGCTCGACGGCAGCTATGCAAATGCAAAGCTGATCGAGATCAGGACTGGAGGGACGCAGGCGCTCGGCGGCACCGGCGACGCGCTTTCCGGGGACTACCTGTTCGAGAAGGTCCTGTATGACCCGATCGGGCTGCCCTCTGGATTCAACGGAACCTACAACCAGACTACCAACACGTCAGCGTGGGCTCCTGCAATCTTCTGGAAAGTATCCGGAAGGGACTGCTGGAACTGGAACCTGGTTGCAGCGACAACCGTGGGCTCAGAGAGCCTCGGGACCAATGGAGTGAAGCTTGACCGCGCAGGAGACAACTCTGCTGCGCAGGGCATGGTCTTCTTCTCCAGCGACTCCCTTGCAACAGGCTTCCAGAGGAACATAGTCCTCAAGGAGGACGCTGGCAAGTACGGCACAGGCAGCAACACGCCGGTTTACAATGCGGTTCCCGCAATTGTGAACACCTCTACCTACCAGACGCACAGGTTCAGGACCTCTGACTCTGCAACGCAGCAGATCTACTACCAGGGCCTGGGCACAAGCTCGTTCACCAACTACGAGCCGGTGCTCGTGACTGAGAGGGGCACCAAGGTGCTCTCAGTCGGGACGACCGACGCGTCGCTTTGGGTGGCCAAGAAGGTCGGAATGCCGACCTTCCAGTTCGCCATGGCGGACACCTCGACAGCCTCAACGGGCGACGAGTACGTCCTGGGAGTGGGGGAGAGCAAGGTCTTCGCTGGAGTGACGGTGAAGGTGAAGGCAATCGATGCAACGACTGGCAGCTGCTCGGTCCTCGGACCTGGCGGAACGCCTGCGTGCACGGTTGACACCGCGAGCGTGAACGCTGTGATACAGCCGAACAACGCCGCCTCGGTGGAAGTCTCCGAGCCGTACAAGCTGACCTCGAGCATGGTCTACAAGGACACTGACGGCGCAGCAGCCGGAGTGGCGATCCTTGTCGGAGGGCCTGCCGTGAACACGATGACTGCCGCAGCGCTTGAGGGCTCAAGCGTCGACTTCAACGTCGACACTGTAGTTGTCAAGGAAGTGGGCAGCAAGATCGTGGTTGCGGGCAAGACAGCCGCTGACACCATGACTGCAGCCGAGCAATTCATTGCCGGCGTAAAGAGGCAGTAAGTGCAACCCTAAGTTTGGGGCGAAAGCCCCAAACACCCTTTTTTTCTTTTTGTCCGGCGCGGAACGGAAACGTTCCGCGCTTGGAATGTTTTTGAAAAACCCCAAGCGGAAAGCCCCCACTTTTTAGCGTGTGTGAATTAGTTAAAAAAAATGCTTTCTGAGATAGTAATATAAATGATATTAAGCAAAAAAAGATCGGCTGGCCCCGAAGGCGACTGGGCCGGCAAGGGGGATTTGGATGGGAATGAAGGCGTTACTTGCGTTTATCCTGCTTTGTTCAGCGCTTGGCTTTGCCGAGTTTTCGGTCACGCCATACCTATACTCCGCCGAAAAATCCGCGGCAGTCGACACTGTTTCCTTTCAGGCCTCCTCAGGGGCTTCTGCCAGGCTGTACAAGATAAACGGCGAGGATTCATTGCTGGTGGTTGATGACAAGCTGGTGAGCGACAAGGCTGTAATCTCCTCGATAATAAGCGAATACTACATGGCTGCCTTCTATCCCTCCAATGACGACCTTTCGGAGCTGAAGGGATTTGCCGACTCGTTCAACAAAAGCAGGAACTACATGACCCGCTACGGGCCTGCGGAAAAAATGTGCTGGGAGGGCGGGACCTTCCTCGCTTACAAGCCCTGCGACACCTACCAGACCTGCGTGCAGACCGCCCAGCTGGTGTGCACCATAACCGGGGCAGAAGGCTGCCTGATGGACGTGCTTGCGACCTATATACTTGACTACAGCCAGGGGGTGGACAAGCTGAACAACGCCTACACGAAATTCTATTCTGGCTACAACAACTTGGGCCCTGCCAAGATATCCGGAAGCCTCATAATCATGGACGAGGCATTCGACGCGATGAAAGTGGCGGCAGACGCGGTTTCAAAAAGCAAGCTGCGCTTCCCGGAGACCGGCAGCTGCATGGACTGCATAGGCGTTTGCCCCGAGGCGCACTTCGACTACAATTCAATCACGCAGGGCAAGGCAAAGGTATCGGCACTGAAGTCGAAGACAGCGCCCTTTGCCCTGATGGAACAGACCGTGGAGCGCATTTACATTTCCACGGACGAGAGGACAAAGTACCGCCTGGGCGAGGAAAAGGCTGCGATCTTCGCGCCCAAGTACGAGTCGCTCAAGACCAGGTTCGGCGGCCTCAAAGCGCAGGCGGTGGAGGCCAAGTCATTGGTTTCGGACTCGAATTTCGTATTGTCGGCAGATTCATTCATCTCCAAATCCGACACGCTGGAGCAGAAGATCGAACGGCGCGAGTTCGACGGCTTTGACGCTCTCCTGTCAGGCTACGAATCCTCGGCCCGCGCCCTTTCGGCAGTGATAAACAATTCCACGGCATCTTACAGGAAGGCAATGGAGGCGCAGGACAGCGCCGTGGACCAGCTGATACAGGCGCAGTGGGGCGTGAACCGGCTTTCAAAGGCCTCGATTGACACCTACAACTCTCTTGTGGAAAGGAAGAACAAGCTCGACGCGAATATCAAGCCGCCCATGCCATCGCCGCAATACGACTCGCTTGTCTCGGACTACGCGAAGCTTTCGACAGACGCAAAGGCTTACGTTTCGGCCTCGGCCAGCCTGGAAGGCTCGGTTTTCGGCATAGGCAATGCGATTGGCAGGACCTCGGTGGACGGGGCAATGACCATGGCAAGCTCCATGGCGCCCATATCCTTCAAGACCCGCCAGAGCTATGCAAAATACGTCCCGCCGCTGGTGCTTGCTGCAATAGACATGGCAGTGCTTGCCATAGGGCTCCTGCTGTTCGTCGGAATCTTCTACTACTTCCACGGATTTTTCAAAAGCAGGCTGGCCATTTCCGGCTGGGTGCTTTCCTTGCTCGGCTTCATGTTCCTCCTGCTCATAGGTTCGGTCGGGTTCTACTCGATAGTGCTTTCCACCGAGAAGTTCTCCACCTTCACTGATTTTGTCGGGACAGTGAAGTCTTCGGGGAGCGTGGCAGTGATAGTGGAGCAGGGAAGCGGTTCCTCTTCCGCATTCGAAGCCATGAAGGCTTGCGCAGGGCAGATAGAGTCGCAGCTTGCCCCATCCGGAAAGAAGGTGCTGAAATACCACATAACCGGCACCAAGTGCACCTCGATAATCCCCAAGCTGGGCGCGAACAACACCACCGTGTATGAAACCAAGGCAGACCTTGCGGCAGAAAACTGCCTGGACTCGCTCCCGGACATCCCGGTATTCGACCTGCAGTATTCTGCAGCCAGCCAGGCGCCCACCTTCACAACAGTGGTCACCAAGCAGGCAATCTTCAAGGGAAGCGAGGAGTACTACTCCAAGAAGCCCATGTGCGACCCGGCAAACGTGCTGGAGTGAGAATAAAAACCCTGGCGAAGCAATAACCCCAATTTGCGGTGTCTCGCGTCAACTACCACCGTCTAAAGACNNTCTCCTTGCGAGGTGCGTTATGAAGCTTTCCGAAAGGGACAGGAACGCGGCGTTCGCGCTCCTCATCGTGCTTGCGGTTGGCGTGGCAATCTACGCATTCTTATTCTCAGGCAGGCCGGACAATCCTTCAGACGGAAGGGACTTTTACTACCTTCTCCGAAGCTCGGGCAGGGCAGGGATAATATACGACGTTCGCGGCGCGGACCAGCAGCAGGTAACATCTGCCTACCAGTGCGGGGTGGACATCATTTCCAAGGGAAGGTTCGCGGGAATGGCGCTTGAGAACATCGCGTGCGACGAGAGCGGCTGCCTGTCCGCATCCACGGAGGGCAACGGGACTTCCCAGATGACATTCGAGCAGGCGAAGAGGAAATTAGAATCGATCCCCTACATCCTCATAAAAACGGGCGAAAGCCCGTCTTATTCCTTCTTCCAGCGCCACATGGAAATCGTCATCGGCAAGGACACTGGCAACACAACCCAGTGCGATATTGTAGCTAAGGAATCCTAGGGGGTGAGCCCTCAGGGGGACCTTCTGTTAGTTTCTGCCCCCTAGGGTGCGACATTGCGGCTACGGAATCCTGAAAAGAGACGACTGTTTTTTAAGTTGCAGAATCTCTTCAATTTCACATTTTATACATTGACGCAAATACCGATATAGGTAGGTATTTAAATCTCCAAGCCATAATGAAATCATGGCGTTCAAAATAAAAATACGCGACAGAAGATTTTACATTCCAAGAGCAATAAGGATGCAAGAAAAGATGGATCTGAATGCTTTCTACAACATAAAAACAAGGCACGGGCGGTTTGCCGCAAGCTTTATCATTTATTTGGGGGAGAAAGATGAAAGAATACGCATACCAAAGAAAATTGGGCAAGACCTAAGATTAAAAATGGCGGATGAGGTTGAGGTTACTCGCATATCAAAAATCGTTCGATCGCCCACTCCCAAAGATTTTCTTAATAAAAATTACATCGATCTTTTTTACTTTATTCCCAAAAAAACTTACTCAAACCTCCCAGTTATTTGCAGAGAATATACAAAAATGCATAAAAAATTTTTGGAATGCTGGTACAGCAGCAAAGGCAGGCCCTCGGAACTCTCATTGAAGCGGTTTGTTTCTACAGATTTCCTAGAGCTTTGCGGCTATTATCAAGCTGAAGGATCAAAATTGAAACTAAGAGCAAGGCAAGGTCGCAACTTCTTATTCACAAATTCTTCGCCAAGAATCATCAGCAATGTAGTTAGAAAACTCTTTGATATTGGTCTGGAGCCGGAGGTCATATCCCTCTATTGCAGGTATGACAAATCATTGGCAAAGAGAGGGGCAGGTCCAAAAATCAGGCGATTTTGCTCAAATCTTGGATTAAATGGTGCCAGGCTTAAGATAAGATCCGCTTCCAGAATAGAGAACTTTGTCAGCATAGTGGCAGTAACCAATTCCCTCTTTGGCGAAACGATAATGAACGCAATGGATTATTTCCGAAAACGTTTTGCGTATAAGATTAAAGATAGTGAAAAGGAATTGTGCTATAAATTTCTGCGTGGCCTGTTCGACGGCGATGGTTCGATTTTTGTCCACCGGGACAAATCATTGCATATCAGAATAATGCTCTATGAAGGCAGAAAGGAATATGTGCGGGATTACGCGAATATTTTGCAAAACCTTGGAATTTGCGGGAAAATAACCAAAGTTAAAAACAAAAATCCGTACATCTTAACTGTGAATGGTAACTGGCAGGTTCTGTCCAAGTTTCTAAAGGGACATATTCTCTCCCTAAATATCAAAAAACAGGAAATGCTCCTGAATGCCATAAACCAGCATGAACGGTTTCGTACCATGGAACCACTGTTTCTCTTTGCTGACGGAAAATCGATGGCGACTTACGAGCTAAGACAAAGAACTGGGTGGAAATACGGGTGGATGCACACCTGGTTAAGAAGAAGAGCCAGGGAAAGAATAATCACACTTATTAGAAAGAGAAAAATAAACGGGACGCTAAACAATGTCTGGAGATTAAGTAAACTTGGAACGGAAGAGTTAAACACGCTTTTGACCGTAAAAGAAGGGCTTAAAAGACTTCATAAGGACTAATCTTAAGGTGTAACGGATGGATGTAGAAACAAAAATAGGCTTGGTCAGAAGAAAACCAATCTGCGAAGTCGTCACTGAACAGGAGTTAAGGGAGTTATTTGAAACAAATAATTCCCCGAAGCATTACATCGGTTTCGAGATCAGCGGATAGTGGGATTCCACCCGTATATGCACATCTCGGATCCGGGCTACTTACCGCCCTCATGCTCAAGGACTTCATGAAGGCTGGGATAAGGCCCACCATACTCCTTGCTGACTACCACGCCTGGATAAACGGAAAGCTCGGCGGCGACCTTGAGAAAATCCAGAAGGTGGCGAAAGGCTACTTCAAGTCGGCATTCGTTTCGCTCGGGCTTGACGAGGGCAGCGTGGAATACGTGCTTGCCTCCGAGCTTTACGAGAAGCTGGGAAAGGACTATTGGAAGAATGTTCTTGCGATCAGCAAGGACACCTCGCTTGCAAGGATGCTCCGCTGCACTACCATCATGGGGCGCACAGAAAAGGAATCCCTGGATTGCGCGTCGGTGGTCTACCCTGCAATGCAGTCCGCGGACATATTCGCGCTTGGTGCTGACATCGCGCACGCCGGAATAGACCAGAGAAAGGTGCATATGCTTGCCAGGGAAATCGCGGAAAAACTGCATAAGGGAAAGCCGGTCGCCCTGCACCACAGGCTCCTCATGGGCCTATTGGGCCCGCAGAAGATGGGATTCGAGGAAAACGCGCAAGACGACCTTGAGATTTCCTCCAAAATGAGCAAGAGCAAGCCCGACTCCTGCATATTCATACACGACTCTGAGGCGGAAATCGCCCGCAAGATGAAAGGCGCCTACTGCCCTGAGAAAACAGCCGAGAACAACCCGGTGCTTGAAATGTGCGAGCACTTCATTTTACGGGATGAGAAAGACGCGCTCTTTGTGGAGCGGCCTGCCAAGTTCGGCGGGGATGTGGCGTTCGCCTCTTACGAGGAGCTGAAAAGCGCCTATGTTTCAGGCAAGCTCCACCCCATGGACCTGAAATCCGCGGCTGCCGATTCGCTTTCGAAAATGCTTGAGCCTTCGAGGGAATACTTTGAGAAAAAGCCCGAGCTCCTTTTGGGGATGTGAGATGAGAAAATCCCTTGGCTTCTTTTTCCTTCTTTTCCTTTTTGCCAGCGCCTTCGCTGCCCAGTGCCCCGCAGACGAGAAAAAAATCTACCTTGCCGCTGTGACCGGGGAGGATATGGGGGGGATTTTCCAGCTCGAAGTGGAAACGCGGCCAGGAAGCGGGCTTGTTTACACCTCTATTTTACCAAGGACGGGCTTTGCCACGCAGGAGTCCGAGGAGGCGGCGGTGGAGTATGCCTTTTCGAGCGCCGGCATGGACAGGGGAGAGTGCGACGTGCTCTTCAGGATAAACGGCGACTTTGGTGCGAACACGATTGACGGCCCTTCGGCAGGCGGGGCAATGGCAGTCGCCACGCGAGCGGCTCTCTTGGGAAAAAGCATCAGGCAGGACATGGTGATGACTGGCACAGTATCGTCTGATGGCAGGGTGGGCGAGGTCGGGGGCGTGATTGAGAAATCCATAGCCGCCTCGGATTCGGGAGCAGCATACTTCCTGGTGCCCAAGCTCAAGGTGCACGAAGCCCTGCTGATTTCCTCAATATCCTCGACCAACGACTTCCGCGCAATTGAGGTGCAGAATGTTTCTGAAGCCGAAGATATCCTTTTTTCGCCGCATTCTGAAAAATTCTCTTCGCACTTCGAGCCTGAAAGCAAGCCAGTGCCCCAAAATTTGCCCCAGCTTCGGGTTGACGC
>DUFS01000004.1:10685-22828 GCA_013331805.1 Microcaldota archaeon
CAGGGAGGGTATGCATCCTTGCGTGACTTATTATTCGCTTACAGCTGGTGCGGCATTTCGTCAGAGCTTGCAGGCCAGGCAGAGGATGTCGGGGGCGAGCCTGCAGATGAGTCTGTGCTGTCCGAGCTTGCAAACAGCAAAATACTGGAAGCAGAGGAAACGCTCTCTTCCGCATCCAGGCTGGATTACGACGCCAGCTGGCATTTGAACAATGCCTATGCGGCAAACGAGAGCGGGGAATACGGCGCGGCCGTTTACGAGGCGACCTATGCGCAGGCAATGCAGAAAATCAGCTCGGAATCGGTGGAGAACGCAAGCAGCGCAGCGGAAAAGCTTTCAGCAAGCGGCCGCTCCTCGCTTTGGGGCAAGATATACTACGGGCAGGGAATGTACATTTATGCGGACGCTGAAGAGGGGGGCTTTTCGGCTTCCGACGCCTACAGGATACTCAAGTACTCCTCGGAATTGGACAGGGCGGCTGCGGACATTGACAGAGAACTTTTAAAGAAAAGGGGAGAAAGTGAAAAGCAAGCGCCACAAAACTCGCAAGCACCTGGCAAAGCTCCAACCGAGCTGGACGCCGTATTGGCAGCTGCCCTGGCCTTGCTCGTGGCGGCATTCGGGCTGGCGTCTGTTTACAGGCTGGCGAGGAAAAACAAGGGTGGCAAAAATGGTTGAAATGGACCTTTCTGCAAGGGCAAGGGAACTTTCGTCGGAATACCCGGGGATAAAAAAAGTGGCCCTTTCCTATTCAGGCGGGCTGGACTCTGCGGTAGTTGGCTGTCTCCTATCCGAAGCGGGCTTCACTGTTCATCCAATAGTAGTGGACATCGGTCAGCAGTCAGACTTTGCGCGCATTTCGAAAAACGCAAAGGGCATGTTCGGCTCCTGCGTAATTGCCAATGCCAAGGAGGAATTCACTGACAACATATTCAGGGCGATCAAGGCCGGCTTTGGCCTGAACGGGAACCTCAATTCTGGCGGGATTTCGCGCCCTGCACTTGCGCGGGCGCTTGCAATGGAGGCAAGGAAGGCTTCCTGCCAGGCAATAGCCCACGGCTCCTCGGGCATGGGCAACGACCATCTGAACATGGAAAACGCACTCCGGGTGCTTGCGCCCGACATGAGGATAATGGCGCCGGTGAGGGACCTGGACCTGCGCCGCGATTCGGCGCTCTTATATGCAAAAGCCAAAAATCTCAAGACTAACCTGGCGCGTGCCCAGAAATACTCCGCGGATGAGAACCTCTGGGAGCGCGTGATCCGCCAGGGAAACGCAACCGACCCTTCCCTGCCAATGCCCGAAGAGACCTACAAGTGGACGGTTAGCCCTGAAAAGGCGCCCAGCAAGGCAGCGAGAATAGAGGTGGAGTTCCTGGACGGCATTCCTGTGTCAGCAAAAATTGACGGGAAGAAAATTGCTGGAAAGACCGAAATAATCGCAAGGCTGAACAGCGCGGGGGGAAAGCACGGAGTGGGCAGGATGGACGCGCTGGACGACAAAGTGGTCGGGCTCAAGGTGCGGGAGGTATACGAGTGCCCTGCGGCAAGGATTCTCCTCACTGCGCACAGGGAGCTTGAAAACATCACTCTGACCACCAAGGAGCTGGACGCCAAGGCATATGTCGACTCGCTTTGGGCAAGGCTGGTGCACGACGGCGGATGGCACACCCGCCTTCGCCACGCTCTTGACGCATTCATTGACCAGACGCAGCGGTCCGTGGACGGCTCGGTTTCGCTTGAGCTTTACAAAGGCGGCATAATCGTCAAGGGAAGGAAGAGCAGGCACGCGCTTTACAACACGCNNCCTCTCCTCCCGCGACTCCAAAGGGGTTTTCTCCCAGAAGGACGCAAGGCACTTTGCCAAGCTCTACGGGCTGCAGGACATCATCGCGTACATGATTGACGTTGACTGAGAAGATAAGCCTCCTGTAAAACCCTCCATTATGGCAAAAGCTATTTAAAGACGATTTTGCATAATAAACGACAGATTGGTATTTGAAGCTTAGTCGATACTAACGCGAGGGAGAGAAAAATGAGCAAGCAAATCAGGCATATGCACAAGGACCAAGGAATACACGAACATAAAACGAAATTCCCCCACAAGCAAGAGAATATCGAACTCCTGCAGCTCAAGGAGATTCACAACAGGTATTTCAAGGACTACCTTGCTATTAGGAGAAAGGAAAGCGACTACAGGAGGGCTTTTTATGAATACCTGAAGGCTGCAGAGACTACCGGGCTCTCTCTCGAAGACGCGCACAATTTCCACAAAAAGGCGGTTTACAAGCAGGCCTCCAAGCTGCGCGCTGGCTGTCAGGGCGGCCAGCACCCTGGCGCGATTGTCTTTTCCAACAGCTCGGAGGACTATTCCTTCTCGATATTTTCCTCTGGCGCAAAAATCGACGAGGGGCACCGGCTGGTGAACGGGGCTTTCGGGGGCGCAATAAACGTGAGGAAATCCAAGCACTTGGACCAGACCAGCGACTTCATCTCCTCGGCCTACATGAACGGGCATATGGTCAACCACGGGACGCCCGTGGCATATGAGCTGTTCGTAGTCTCGGTTTCCAAAGCAGAAAGGGGCACGGAAGCAGAGCAGAACACAATTGAGCTCGGCTTGGAAAGGAGGCAAAGATTCATCAACGACTGGAGGGCTGCTGGCTTTGAAGTCGAGGAAAACGGCAGCACACCTGTGCGGCTGATGTACACGAACGACACTGTGGCAAGAATACCCCTGCCCTTGGTGATGCACGACCTCGGGGAATGCAGGTACTATGTGATTGATAAGGGCAAGGAAATCCCTTTTGAGCAGTGGGTGAAGGAAAACGGCCTGGAGACGCACGAGGCGGTGAAAAACCACCTGCTCGCGCTGCAGGATCACCGGTCTGAAGCCCCCTACTTCAACGAGCTAGTGAAAATGACCAGGGTCAGGAAAGGCTTGTATTGCGTGGACTCGCGCCACCTGAGGCAGAATGGAAGCGTGATCAAGGATTTGGGGGCAATTGCCACAGAAGAGCAGAGGAGGAGGATATTGGAGACGGCTGGCATAAAGAACATCGTAGTGTGCCTGCACTTCAACTGCGGCTACCTGCAGACTGCCATGGGAGTACATGAGGCAGGGGCTGAAATCAGGCAGGCAATCGCGAACGGGATTGCCAAGGGAAAAAAGGAGGAAGCAGAAGCTGTCTTGCAGTCGCTCAGGAGGAAAATCGAGGAGATTTCCAGGGGCGAGTGGACCGGCTTTGACCTGAACGTGTTTTCAGCGAGGATTACCGAACTTAACGGCAGGCCGCTTTCCAAGAGCACCTTGCACCTTCTCAAGGAGCTTCTGACCTCGCAGTTTTCGGACACGAGGAACACTGCGCAGCACATGATGGCAAGGAACATGCTGACCTGGGACGAGAAGCTCAACATATTCGTGATGCCTGCTGCGGCTGAATTGGACGCCACTCTCCGGCCGAAAAACAAGGTGCTCCCCAAGAACCGCAATCTGGACGAAAAAAATGATTTGATGCGCAAGGAGTATTATTACAAAATTACGGTTTTGGAAGCCAAGAGGCAGAAGGATGCCTGGGAGGCGACCAGGCAGGAGATGGAAAAGGAACGCAGCCTGAAAAACAGCATTTCCATCAAGGTGCACATCGAGAACTTTGAAACTGGCAAGGTGGCCGAGACCTTGGACGGGAAGTCCCTCTATGACCCCATGCACTCCAAGAAAGCGATATAAGCCTTGTTCAGAGATCACTCACAGGTGAATATGGTCAACTACCACCGTCTAAAGACGNNTCTCCTTGCGAGGTGCGTTATGAATCCAGACGACGCCATGAAAAAGCTGCAAGAGGGCAATGCCAGGTTCGTTGCAGGCAAGCCATCGGCAAAAAACCTGGTTTCCCAGAGGCAGTCCTTGCTTTCCGGGCAGCAGCCGTTCGCGATCATACTCACCTGCTCTGACTCGCGCGTGGCGCCCGAGCACATATTCGACGCCGGCCTGGGGGAAATATTCGTTGTGCGCACAGCTGGCAATATCGCTGACGCAATCGCGCTTGGCTCAATGGAATACGCTGCAGAGCACCTGGGAAGCACGCTCCTTGTTGTAATGGGGCACGAGTCCTGCGGGGCTGTGAAGGCTGCCTGCGCCTCTGAGCACGCACCTGGGAATATCGACGCAGTAGTCAAGGGGCTCCAGGAGGCCGTGAAGCTCGGCAGCAAGGCGCCTGAAAAGGTGGTTCCAGAAAACGTCAAATGTGTCCTTTCCACCATACGCGAAAAAAGCGGCATACTCTCGCACCTCGAACGTGAAGGCAAGCTGAAATTGGCTGGCGCCTTATACTCGCTTTCAACCGGCGATGTGAGCTTCATCTGACAGGGAGCAATTTAAACTGCCCTTAGTGTAAATAATGCAGATTCNNAACCCTCCCTATGAAAACCGAAGGGGTTTTCCTATGGCAGAGCACAGCAAGGAGAAATACGAGCTGAAAAAGGAGCTTGCCCGCCTGCGGGAGATGAAGGGCAGCGGAACCGAGCTCATCTCAGTGTACATACCGTCTCGCCAGCCAGTGCACGAGATGTCGAACAAGCTGCGGGAGGAATCCGGGCAGGCTTCGAACATAAAGTCAAAAAGCACCAGGAAAAATGTCGGGGATGCGCTGGAGCGGATAATCCACCACCTGAAAACATACGGGAATGTCGCCCCTGAGTCTGGAGTGGCGATTTTCTGCGGCAACGTTTCCGACAACCCTGCCAAGACGGACATAGAGCTTTTCACGGTTTTCCCGCCCCAGCCGGTCGCAATTTCCCTTTACCGCTGCGACTCGCGCTTTTTCCTTGAGCCACTTGAGCGGATGATGGAGGTTACCGAAAGCTACGGGCTGGTCGTGCTCGACGGAAGGGAGTGCACGCTTGCAGAGCTCAAGGGAACAACTGTGCGCGTGCTTCATCGGCTGAACTCCACTGCGCATGCGAAAATTCGGAAGGGAGGCCAGAGCGCCCGGCGATACGAGCGGCTTATCGAGGAGTCCATTGAGCTTTACTACAAGCGCGTTGGCGAGGCAATGGACCGGTATTTCGTGAACACGGTCAAGGGAGTGATTGTTGGCGGGCCAGGGCCCACCAAGGACAATTTCGTGAAGATGTCGCCCTTCAACTACCAAATCAAGCTTCTTGGAGTGGTGGACACAGGCTACACCGACGAATACGGCATTAGGGAGGTCATGGCAAAGTCAGGAGACATCATCTCAGAGCAGGATGCAATAAAGGAGCGCATAATTATCGAGAGGTTCATCAAGGAAGTGGTTTCAGGCGGTCTTGCCACCTATGGGGAGAACGAAGTCAGGAAGGCGCTTGAGACAAAGCAGGCCTCTGCCCTTTTAGTTTCAGAAGGAGTCACCTACAAGCGTGCAAAGCTGGTGGACACGACAAGCAGAGAGGTGCAGTTCGTCACCACGAAAAGCCCGTTCGATCTGCAGGAAAAGATAAAGGGCATTGGCGGCACGGTCAGGGTGGAATCCGAAACCCCGCTGGTGGACGACCTTATAGACCTTGCAGAGAGGCAGGGAATTGAAATAAACGTGATTTCGGCTGACACTGCAGAAGGAGCGCAGTTCCTGGGCTCGTTTTATGGAATCGGGGCTTTCCTGAGGTATAGGTAAGAAGCTATCTTTTCCCAAGGCTGTAAGGGGTCTTTATCCCCGTGAATATTGCCATTGCCTCGATTTTGCCGGTGAAGCCCCCTTCCATCCTCGCGCCGTAGATCACATTGGCGTCTGGGTCGACCTTTTCCGTGAGAAGCTCGCCAGCCCGCGTGGCATCGCCGAGAGTAAGGTCGTTCCCTCATGTAAGGTGCAGAAGAACGCCCCTGCTCCCCTCTATGTCAATGTCAAGCAGCCTGTTCTTGAGCGTGTTGTTCACCAGATCCTCCACCCTGCCCACGCCTGCAGCCTCGCCCACTGCGATCATGGATATGCCGCCGTTCTCCACAACAGCCTTCACATCCATGTAGTCGAGGTTCAGAAGCGAGGGCTCGAGGATGGTCGCGGCAATGCCCCTTACCGCCTTTGCCATTATCCCGTCCAAAAGCTCGAAGGACTTTTCAATGGGCAGGTTCGGGACATAATCCACCAGGCGGTTGTTGTCAATCAGCACCACGGTGTCAGCGGACTTCTTGAGCCTNNGCATCGCCAATTGCCTTTCTGCTTGAAAGCGCAGCCTTTTCCGCAACTTCGGGAAATCCCCCTGCGCCCAGCCCGCGCGTGATTGTGTAGCCTATGAGGACTTTCTTCGCGGGCTCTGAAACCAGATTGAGGTGCTTCCTGTCGGTGTTGAACGCAAACAGCTCTGCCCTGCCCACGCCCATGCGGATGAGCCTGTTTATGGTGTTGCAGCCCGCGCCTCCGACCCCGACAACGGCAATGGTTGGCTTTCCCTCTTCGTCCACGTTCCCACCTGAAGCAGTTTCGAGCTCAAACTATATAAAAATGGCTTCATGCAGCTGTTTTGAAATCGCCAACATGCATGATACCGCCTCCATGATGAAACCATAATGTAAAGCCGCCCTCTATTGGCGCTGCCATCAGGCCTAGGCGCCCCTTGTTTTTCGAGTGGGCAATATCTGAACTCATCTGCTTTTCTGCTTCTTTAAAAGTCTTTGGAGGGTAAGGGTGTGTATGCAGGGACTTGATGCCGTTTGAGCGGCACAGCCCTCTGAATGCATTTTGGTAAACCTTGCCGCGGTCGGACAGGACAGCGCCAAAGTCTGCCTCAGAGCGTGCGCTTACAAGGGCGTCCGTTGTATTGTCAGAATCAGCCCTGGCGTAAGCTTTGGTGGCATAAAGCCTTCTTGAGGCGTCGTCTTCATAGAAGGTGAAACAACAGCGCTGCCCTCCGTTTATCCTCTTGACTCCCCAGTCGGTGTGCATGAGGGAAAAGACTTTCCGCCGCTCATAGCGGTGTGATTCCATCTTCTCTTTTACTGGAGGGAACCACTTTGACTTCCAGCGCTGCACCGTGCGCAGGCAAATCCTCATCCCTGACTCAAACCATGCCTTTATCGTGCCTGCGCCTTCTTCCAACAGCCTCCTTATTCTCTTCAGGATGTTTTCCCCTGTTCGGTTGTGCACCTGCTTTGGCGCAGAAGAGAAGTGAGTTGGCAAGCCTTCAAGAGTCCTTTTCACCCACCTGCCTATCGCAGCTCTCCCTACGTGCAGCAGCCTTGCAATCTCCCTTATTGGGCGATGGTCGTTCAAGGCCATGCCTACCGCTATATTTACAGTCTCCTCGTTGTATCCCATATGGGGCACCTCCAAGTTTGGCTCAAACAAACTAAGAGGGCGCAGGGCTTAATGCCCTGCGTAGCCCCATTTAACGTGGCTCCATAAGCGCTGTCACGCAACAACTAGCCATATGCTTAATCTCCAGNNGAAGAATTAGAAGGAGAGCCAGCGTTGCTGTATCCACCCGCTAAAGCAGGTAGGGGTTAGCATATCGCTTCACTAATGTGAGAATTGCCGTTTCCAGTAGCCGCACTGACCTGCGAAGAGAAAAATTATGACGCTATCAGCAGAATTTTAAGCACTTACCTGCAATCCTAGAAAGTGGCCATGCGGACGTTGGAAGGGATTTCGGTCATAGTTCCGGTGCACAACGGAGCAAAACATCTGGAAGGCTGCGTGGAAAAAATTATCCGCAGCCTCAGGAAAGGAGGAGTCCGGGATTACCAGATCATTATAGCAGAAGACGGAAGCTCTGATGGGTCTGGGAGAATCGCGGAAAGGATTGCGGCAAGGACTTGGGGGGTTGAGGCGCTAGCCGGAGGGCCCAGGTTGGGAAAGGGGAAAGCGATTGCCTGCTCAGTGAGGCGCTGCAGACACGAGAGGATTGTCTTCCTGGACGTGGATGCTCATCTTGTAGCCGAGAGGATTGTTCCGGCAGCTCGGCTCCTCGCCGATGCCGACCTGGCCATAGGCACGAGATATGCCAAGTCGAGCAGGCACAGCAGGCCGCTTTACAGGGATGTTTTGAGCAGGGGATATCATGCGCTGGTAGAACTTGCGTTTGGAGGAAGCTTTTCCGACTACCAGTGCGGATTCAAGTCATTCAGGAAAAGCACGGCTGGGCCGATTTGTCGCTCGGTGGAATCGCGCGGCTGGTTCTGGGACACGGAATTTTTGCTGAAAGCAAGGAAGGCTGGCCTTACCGTGAGGGAAATCCCAGTGGACTGGAGGGAGAAGGAATCCTCGCTCTCAGGCGCAGCGCAGCAGGCAGCCGAGCTTTTCATTGAGCTTGTAAAATACAGTGCATGGCAGCTCTCGCGTGGGCAGGGGAAATGAATGACGCAGCAGAAAGGTCGCGGGGGATTGCTTCTTCTTGCCGCAGCATTGGCGCTGCTGTCGCTGCCCACCGCTGTTTTCCTTTCAAACAGCAGAAGCTTAAGCTGGGATCTGATAGGCCATGTGGCAGAGGCAGAGGCTTACGGAAAGGAGGGGCTGGCGAAAATCTACGGATGGAACCCTTACTTCCTATTCGGCTACCCCATACACATCTATCCTCCGCTTTCGCGGGTGGTCCTGGCTGCGGTTGGCAGCTTAGTTGGCACCGCACTCGCAGCCAAGGCGATTCTGGCTATTTCCTGCCTTGCAGTGCTGCCTTCGCTGTTCCTTTTCATCAAAAGCCGCGGCTATTCGGGGGACCAGGCAGGCGCCGCGGTGCTGCTAGTCTCGCTTTACATGGCAACCTTCGTGCAGACAGAGGAAAACTACAGGGGCTTTACCCTGTACGAGGCGTTCTATTTTGGGTTGTTCTCCGAGTTCTTCGCCCTTCCGTTCTATTTCCTTGCGCTTGCGTTCTATGCAAGGAAGCCTGCCCTTTCCGCTGCCTTTTCTTCGGTCGTACTGCTCAGCAACGTGCTGATTTCAGTCATGCTTGGGATGTCGGTCCTGGCCCTGATTTTGGCCGAGATTAATAGGAGGGACTGGAAAAAGAGGTTAAAGGAATCCGCGGTTTACGCGGCTTGTGTCTGGCTGGTTTGCTCGTTCTGGCTGCTGCCCTTTGCCCACCAGATGCTTCTGCCATCTTCAGACGCACACGTGTTCAGGCGCCTGCCCTTGGTGCTGATAGCTGCACCTGCCATCGGGGGGCTGCTGATCACTTCAGCGGTGCTCTATCTGCTTTACTTCAGGGGAAAGCAGCCTGGGCCAGGGCTTCCGAAGCTGGCGCTGTTCCTAGCCCTTGTTGCGATAGGAGTTTATCTTCCTGCCACAGCCCCTGGAACCACCTACTTGGACTTCAAGCTCCCGCTCCTGGCACTGTCAGGCTTCTCTGCAGTTTACCTGCTTTCTGCCTGGAAGGATTTCCTGCTGAAGTTTTATCTTCTCTACGTCTTTCTGTTCTTCCTCATGCACGCAGCCTTGCCGTTCGCGGAGCAACTTGGAGGCGCGGCAACAATGCTGCTCAACCATTCCTACCGGTTCCTGGCAATCGTGGAAGTGCTGTATGTGGCGACCATAGCAGCCGGCGCATGGGCTGCGCTTTCCTGGCTCGGAAACAAAAGGGCAACTGCAATAATTTTCTCCGCACTGCTGCTCCTTGCTGCCTCGTATCTTTTCCCGGCGTACTTCTTCAGGCTCTACCTGCACCCTGACGAGTCTTCCAAGACTTATGATTTCTCGCAAGCCAATGCGTCCGGCAGGGCGCTTTTATACAGCTCCAGTGACTGCCTGCCCGCCTATTCTTCCTGCAGGCCGCATTCCTCCTACTTTCAGTATTTCGTGCAGACCGGAAAGCCCATTGCCTACGGCCTTTTCATAGAGGAAGCCGGGCTTTCGGAAGTGGCTACGGTTTTTGTCGCCCAGACCCAGAGGACTGGACTTTTGGCATGGAGCATTGCAGACTACCCGAACATGACCCTATATGCGGGCAACTACCCGAAAGCCGCGCGATTCTATTCCGAGCTTTTCTGGGTGACCGATCTGTTCGTGACTCCGGAGGCCAATAGCTCTTTGAACCGGAGCACTGAATTCCTGGACTCTGCGTTCGAATACCTCGGGGAGCTGAACGCCTCGAGCGCGGTTTTCAGACACTACAGGCTGGGCAATTTTTCGGTTGCGCAGGCAAGGGAGATGCAGGCTGCCTGCAGACAGGATTGGACGCGGTTCATGCACGGCTGGTTCGAGCTGGGGGAGACGCAGCTGTATTTCCAGTCGTGCGGCGGGGAGGGTGATTTGCGGATTCCTGATAACTCCAGCCTCGTGGTGCTTAGCTACCGGGGCGGACAGATCGAGCTATTCGCGAATTCCACGCAGAAACTGCCAATACTGGTAAAGGAGGCATATGACCCGGGCTGGAAGGCATATGAGAATGGCAGGCCTGTGCAGCTGTTCAGGGCAACCCCGAACCTGATGGCCGTGTACGGGAAAGGGAAGATTACCCTGAAATACGAACCAGATTACGGGCCAGCCCCGTGGCTTTTAAGCGGCATAGGGCTGCTCGTCCTGGCCATTCTGCACTGCAAGGCTAGGAACCGGAGCACCTGATGGACAGCGGCTTTTCGCCAAGCTGTTTTTTCTCCATTGGCACGCCTCCGATGTATTCCATGTATTCGAAGCCAAAATCATCGAACGTCAGGGTGCCGAGGGAAGTCTTGACGCTGCGCGTATAGGGCGAGTGGTCGCACAGGCTTGATGCCGAACCCAGCCTGGAGATAATGCCAGAGCCATTGGAAAAATTGACATTGACCGCGGAGTAGGGTTGCACCACGGTGAGGTTTAACATCTTTTCCCCGCCTGGAGATAGGTATAGTGGATCCGACAGCTGAGTAGCAGCCTCGCCGATCGCAAGGTTCTCGGCACAATCTCTGCCGGAAAGCAGGCGGGTTATCCTTATCTGGTGGGCGCCGTTGTTCCTCAGGAACAGGAGAATGGTGGAGGAATATGGAATTGCCGACCTGTAAGCCACGGCATCCGTTACCTCGATCGGGCTTGCGGATTGCCAGTAAATGCGATTTTCCACTGTCTGTGCTTCGGTCGAAGTTTTGGATGAAACCCTCAGGGCGGCTATGACGGCCATGGAAATTATCAGGACGACTGAGATAAGCAGGAGAGACTCGATTGCCTCCTGCTTTCCGACCTTGCTCATCCTGCCACCCTTTCTTATGGACATGGAATTGGCTAGGGCGGTGAATAATTAAAACCAGCGTTCCACGCACCGGTTCATTTTCCAATCCAATGCTTCCGCTGCCTTTTTGAACTTTTTAGTGCTCGCAGACATCACGTTCCGCGCCGGAAAATGACACCTGAAGCTTCAGGCTGATTCTGGTCGCGCCCATTCTGCGAAGAGAAAAAACAGGACACTTCCGACTGTGTCAAAAGATGTTCTGGTCTACTGCGACCTAACAGCGGGATCAGACTTTTAAACAGGATTATACACAAACTGTGCGGCAGGATAGGGCGGGAGAGTAGGGGCCTCCCATACCGCAAACCCCCTTTGGCGGGCCCGAATGTCCGGCTGCGTTTCAGCGCAAGTTGCAAGGCTCGGGCTTTAAGCGTCGACGTTTTGCCTTGCCGGACGGTCCATTGTGCCAACCGGGTCAGGCCGGAAGGAGCAGCCCTACGCATTTTGGTACCGTGCTGGAAAGTCCCAAGACTGAGCAGCGGTTCGAATCACCTTGCAGTTCGCCCTGAGGCCCGCCGGTCCTCCTGCCACATAATGTGTGACAGATAGCCCGAAGGCTGCCAGCCAAACCCATTGTTTCGCGTCACACATTATGCCACAAAAATCTTCCTGGCTCCAGCTAATTCTTAGGAAAAAAAGAAAGAAAAATCAGCCTAATAGCCGCCCATGCCTGCCGCAGCGCCGGCAAGGCCTGCTCCTGCCAGCATGACGGCAAGTGCCGCAGCCAGCACCACCGCGACGATTATTGCTATGATTATCGGTATGATGATCACGAGCGCTGCCTTCACGCTGGAAAGCTGGTGGATGCCCTTGATTATCAGGTACTCGTTGTAGAAGTTATAGATCGCTATCACTGTGCCGACCAGCGCTATCAGTCCGCCGACCAGGGGCAGGCCGGAAAGCGCGTTAAATGGCGCAGCAAGGGCGGTTGCGCCCCCGAATATGAGGGCAAGGGCAAGCGTCTGCTCCATGAAGCC
>DUFS01000031.1 GCA_013331805.1 Microcaldota archaeon
ATTTTTCATTCAAAGTGCGCAAATCCCTTGCGCGGTAGCGGGGCTATCCTGCCCTCTTTCTCAAGAAGCACGTCCTTTTTGAGCACGGTACCGATTTCGTGGAGTTCCCCTCCCAGTCTCCTTGCTATGTTTCTTGCGGCAAGGAAGCTTTCCTGCTGGAATGCCGCAAGTATCTCGTAGTCAGCGCTCAGGTTCAGAAGCTCAAGGGGCATCCTGTTTTCCTTCCTGCAGTATTCCTCAAAACCTTCGAACATCGGGATGCCCACGTATTCCACAAGCGCGCCAGTGCCGCTTTCCCTGCAAAGATTGTGGACCGAAGTTGAAAGCCCGTCTGAAATGTCGGTCGCAGCCCTCACCAGCCCCCTGGAATTCAGCTCTGCCATGAGCTTGGTGCGTGCAAGGGGGAAATTGAACCTGTGCAGCATCTTCTGCTCAAGCTGGGTTTTCTTTTCCCTTTTCGACCAGTATATGAGATAGCCTGCCGCAGAAGCGCCAAGCCTGCCGGTGACTGCCAGAAGATCCCCGGGCCGGGCACCAGTCCTCCTCAAAGGGTATCTTGCGATCCCGAAAGCCGTCCCAGTGAGAACAATGCTCTCGCTCTCATTCATGTCACCGCCCAGGACGCGCGTGTGGTGCGCCCGGGCGCAGGCTGCCATCCCCTTTGCGATCTTTTGCACCCCGCTCTCGGGCAGAACGCGCGGGACTCCCCAGGCCATGAGCACGCCAAGGGGCTTTGCGCCTGCAGCCGCAATATCAGAAAGGTTGGCTGCGACCGCGTTCCATCCAATAGCGTCGTAGGGCATGCCTGGCGGGAAGTCGTCTCCCTCGCTCAGCATATCTGTTGACGCCACAAGCTGCTTTCCTGAAAAAGGGACGGTTTCTGCATCCTCAAAGCCAGAATCGGCGCCAAGCTCCCGCTTGACCAGCCTAGTCAGTTCCTCTTCTGTTGGCATTTATTCCCTCAGCCAGGGGCGGGAAATTCAGCCTGCGGGAAGCGACAATCCTGTCGTGCATCTGGTATTCCATCCCAACTATCATGTAGTAGCTGAAGTGGTCCAGCGACGTGGCGCTTTTCTTCCCGGACGACCATACAAAACTCATGCCTATCTGGCTGCATAGAATCTGCCTTTCATTTATTAATTAGCATGCCCGTCTATTGATGTAGTTTGGCGATTGTCGAACATACTTCCCGCAATGCTTATCAGAAATGGAACAAAATGTCCCATATGAAACAATAGCCTTTAAGAACAATGGCTTCAGATGGATTGCGGTTGGTAATATGCCTAACAAGCTATGGGGAGGGCGGTTCGAAAAGCTGCCAAAGAGTGCGCTTTTCGATTTCCTCTCAGCGGAAAACTGCGAGCTTGACGCTAAGCTCCTTCCATATGACATCAGCGGTAGCCTGGCTCACACCTGCATGCTCCACAAGCAGAAGATAATTTCCAAAGCGGAGGCAAAGGAAATCCTCTCCGCGCTTCTTGCCCTGCAGGAAAAGGCATTCGCAGGGACGTTCACGCTTGACCCCGAGCTCGAGGACGTGCACACCAACGTTGAGTCAGCTGTGACAAAGATGACAGAATGCGGCAAGAAGATGCACACCGCCCGGTCCAGGAACGACCAAATCGCCCTTGACACGCGCCTTTACATGCGGGAGGCTATAAACAGCCTTTCAGCCTCGCTTTTGGCACTTCAAGGCTCCCTTTCAAAACTTGCGGCAAACGACAGCATATTCCCTTCCTACACGCATACTCAGGTGGCGCAGCCTGTCTCGCTATCATTCTGGTGCCACGCACACTGGCATGAAATCGAGCGGGATTTGCAGCGCCTCGATCAGATATACCAAAGGGTAAACGCAAACCCCTTGGGCTCAGGGGCAGTAGCCGGGACAACCTGGCCAATAGACAGGGAGTTCACAAGCAAGCTTCTGGGATTCGACTCGCCCACAGAAAATCCCATGGATACCGTGGGGAACAGGGGCGAGCTTGAGTCAGAGTTTCTGCATAGCATCTACATTGCGATGTCCCACTGCAGCAGAATGGCAGAGGACTGCATAATCTTGTCCAACAAGGGGCTAGTCATCCTTCCTGACGAATTTTCCACAGGCTCCTCCATGATGCCCCAGAAGAAAAACCCAGACCCCCTTGAGCTCATCCGGGGAAAGGCCTCGCGATTGCTCGGGCTTTCCGTGCACGCCGCCTCGCTCCTTAAGGGAGTTCCCTCTGGCTACAACCTGGACTCGCAGGAAAGCAAATTCGCACTTCTGCAGGGCGTGGAAACTGCGCTCGGAAGCTTCAACATCCTCGCCCAGCTCCTGCCCTACCTTCAGCTTGACAAGGGAAAAATCGCGCTTGAGCTTGAGCAGGGCTTTGCGTGCGCAACCGAGCTTGCCGATCTTCTTGCCAAAAAAGGGGTCCCGTTCAGAAAGTCGCACGAATTGACAGGCGCAATAATCAAGGAATGCATGGCTGAGAAGAAATTCCTCTCTTCCCTTTCGGCAAAGGAGGTTTCAAAACTTTCGGGCATGGCAATTTCGCAAAAGGAGCTGTCGGAAGCAGTATCAGTCTACAAAGTGGCAAGATTCGCATCCAAATACCAGATTCCAAAGGAGTCAGCGAGTCTTCCCAAGCTGTTTGAAAGAAAGGAAAAGCTCCTTGCATCGTCCAAGCTTCTGGAAAAGGAGATAAAATCCATCCTGCAATGAGCGGCGCCCTCACATGTCGGGTGTGGGCAGCCCGACTGCCTTGAGAAAGCTTCTTGCCTGCTCTTCGGTCCCTGCCTTTGAGTAGATAATCTGTATGCCGTCCCAGTTGTTGGGCGACATTTCCCAGGAGGGGATTTCGTTCAGGCTTCGCTTGAGCGTGTCAAACTCTTCCGCGGCCTTTCCTGCCATTGGGGCAAAGGAGGGCACTTTTGGAGTGCTTTTTTGCTTTTCTGCCATGGGTGCGATTCCCAGACTAATCTTAAAAGCCTTCGCGGGATATTTACGCTTATGACAGATGAACTCACGGACCAGATGGTTGCACGCGCAGAGGAGCTTACAGAGGAGAAGAAGGGGGGAGAGGCAGTTGCCGAGGCCACCGAGCTTTCGCAGCTTGACCCCAAGGATGCGATTGTCTGGTTCGTCAAGGGCAAGGCGCACTATGTTGCAAGCGAATTCGAGCAGGCGCTCGCCTGCTTTTCCAAAGCCGCAGAGCTTGACAAGGAAAATCCGCAGATTTGGCACATGATGGGCTACGCCCTGATCTCCCTGAACAGGCTCTCGGAAGCAGAGGAGGCTCTCGCTTACGTCAAGGCAACGGATGCCATTAACTCAGAGGCAGTCTGCGCGCTTGGGATCTGCCAGGTGATGCAGAACAAGCCCGAAGAGGCGCGCAAGAATTTCGAGGCCGCGCTGAACATGGACAAGCCGATTACCATGCTCATGCTGGAGCACTTTCATGACAAATTCTTCTCGGTTTCCAAGGAGACGCAATCGCGCACCAAGGCGATGATAGAGCGCATCCTGGAGACGATCAAGCTGGTGCGCTAATCAATGGGCAAATCTAAATGACGAGAAATTTCGCAGCGGCAGCAAGCACTATTATCGCGCCGACCAGCCCTTCGCCAGCAATCAGCCCTCCTGCAACCAGCCTGAAGATTTCAGTTTTCTTAATCCTGTCAGCCGCATAGCGGATGCAGCCGCCTATGAAAAGCGGCACAGAAAGCTCAATCGGCACGTACAGCCCTATGCCAAAAGCAATGGCTGTGGCGCCCAGCCCCACTTTTTCGGCAACCAGGGTGTACGCCAACCCTGCAAGCGCCCCTGCAACGATTATCCCCTGCAAATCTCCCGCCTGGATTATCTCCTTGATGGCAACGGCCTGCGGGGCAGGGAAGTCAATGGTCCCGAAACCGATCGAGGCAAAGGCAAGCATGAGTGTGCCCATGACCAGTCCGGCGGAAATTACGCCTGCAACTTCGGCAGCCAGCTGGTGCTCGGGCGGCGTGCCTAAAATGTGCCCTGTCTTGAAGTCCTGCATGGCGTCCCCGGCTATCCCTGCTGCAATGCACACCACGGCAGCCAGGAGCGCGAGGTGCAGCACCCCGAAACCGAAGAAGAATTTTGCGCCAAGAAGGATGATCATTGCGAATATTTCCATGGGATCGACATTCATCTCGCCAGTTATCCTTGCGCCGATATAAGCCATGAAAAAAGCGCCGACTACCGCGATTGCTGCAATGGGCAGTGACAGGTTGAACAGGTAGACAAGGGCAACCGAAAGCACAAGCACCGCAAGGCCCATCTTTTTTCCGAACTTGCCTTCGGCGTAATGCGCTGCTGTCCTGAGGAAAACCGGTATGCCTGCTGTGATGAAATAGGCAATTGCCGCGCCAATGACTATTCCTGCCCCCAGCGGCTTGGACACTTCAATAAGCACGACTGATTTGTCCTGGAAGATTCCGCTTGAAACAAGATAGGGCACGAGCAGGAAATAAGTCGCTGCCCCGCCAAGAAACCAGGCAAGGGTGAATCTCGCGCCTATCAGGTAGCCCCCTGCAAGAGGGATAAGGGAAATGGAGCTTCCGAATGAAAAGAATTTCGCTGCCACTGCCTTCAGCGACTCCAAATTGACATATGAAGGGAACAGCCTCAGAATATCCCGGGCGAATGCAAAAGATGCGCCAAACCCAAAGGCAGCCATCATTGTCCTGCCCTGCTTCCCCCCTGCATCGCCTGCCTTGATTATCGCGGCTGCAGCAGTCCCGTCTGCATAGGGCAGCTTATCCTGCACAATCATCTTTTTTCTCAAGGGGTAGGTGAAGAGCAATCCCAAGAGGCCGCCGGTTATGCCCACCAGCAGCATGTCCGTTGCGCTCACCTGCAAGCCCAGCATGAAAATTGCAGGTATGGTGAAAATGATCCCCCCTGCGAGCAAGCCGCCTGTGGATGCCGTGGTCTGCATCACATTGGTTTCGTTCCTGTCGCGCCCTCCAATGGATTTCACAAGCGCCATGCAGACCACAGCAGTGGTCACCATGGGCCAGTAGACGCCGCCGATCTTCAGCCCGGCATATGCGCTGTAAAGGGCTACTAAAACAGAGAGGAACGAGCCGATCAGTATCGCGCGCCAGGGGAATTTTTTTCCGCCCATTGGTCGAGAGATGCCATAACACCTTATATATACCTTTTGACAGGAAAATCGTCATTAACAAGATGTGCAACTGCTTCGCAGATTGCACATGCCAGGTTGGCAGAGAGGCTATGCACCCGCCTGCAGTACCAATCCCCTTTCTTTTCCCAAAGAAAAGGTCTTGGCGAACCCCAAAAGAAAAGGAGATTGTGGGTTGAAGCAAGGCAGCAAGCGGGTCAGGGGGGTTCGATTCCCTCACCTGGCTTTTTACGTCGTAGCCAAGAATAAACCTAACCCCCTAGGGGTGAAAGCCTATTAGGGGCTTTCAATATTGGCTCAGAAAACAAAGATGCTGGGCGGCAGGCGTTCTTCTTTCATAATACTGATGTTCACCCGATCAAAATAGAAGTAGTAAAAAAAGAGGGAGCTGAGCCGCAAAAAATAATAGAGAGGCAAATTTGGCAACATGTTTTATATAGTCGGAATGAGCAATTTATCTCATGGGAGAGCTGGCAGGAAAGCAGCAACCAATTCCAATCGCATCAGCGAATGCCCAGAGGCAGAACCATATAAAAGTAAGAGTGCCAATAGGATGGAAATTGGCGCTGCCTCTTGCGGCAACGGCGATGATATTCGCGTTGAACGGCTGCGCGGGCAGCAGCCAGGAACAGGCAAAAACCAAAGGGGGTGATTCGGTGCTGGTATTCCAAACAGGCGGGCAGGCCTTCAAGACTGAGCCAAAGGCAAAGTCGGACACCTTGAATACCTTACCGAAAATAGTCGTTCCGGACGTGAAAACGCTGCAGCACTACAACCCTTTCAAAGGGACGATTGATGATTCCTTGTTCGGGACGAGAGACCCGCAACTAGAGGTTTTCAGAAGAGCCTGGATGCGCATGGAAGACACTGAAACACCCTTCGGGTTGCCAGAGAAGGTTGTAGATTCATATTCGTCGGAAGACAAAGCGGAACTCATGCGGCGTTGGGAAATTGCAAAGAAGGAGATTAGAGTCGCCTTCCTTAGCGACAAGGGGGCGAAGCCATCCACTGCGCTGCAGGTGCACACGCAAAAAGAGATAAACGAATTGTTGGAGCGATGGGAGTTCTTAAGGAAGATAGACCGCACATGGAAGGACATCAATTATCCTATGATAAAACACGATTAATGCACACGCACGTCTATTTTGCTTTTGGCAGTGTTGATATAGTCTTGAATCTCGTTCTTGATATCGAATATGGGACCATTGATATCACCATTGAGCTTATCTAGATTTTGTGTATTTGTTTAGCTCCTGAG
>DUFS01000027.1:0-26544 GCA_013331805.1 Microcaldota archaeon
ATTCATGAACTCGCTTCAAAAAGGGAACAGTTTTTTTCAGAGGAGGCAAATCCCCAAGTTTCAGCAGCATGGACAGCAGCATTTGCTCTGAAGATTTCAGGCTTTTGGTGATGAATCCCCTGGTGATGGCCTGGAAAAGTTCGAGCTCGTCCCTGACCAGCCGGGTAACGAGGAAATCCTTGCGCACTTTCTCGGTGGCGTTTTTCCCAATGGCTTCTGCTTCCCGCTTGTGCTTCAGCAGGTAGCTTATCTTTGTTGCGCAGTCGTCGATTCCATCGCACAGGAGTCCATTGACTCTGTTTTCTATCTGGAGTGGGATGCCGCCCACCCGGCTCGCCACTACCGGCTTTCCCTTCCACATGGCTTCGGTGACGGTAAGGCCGAACCCCTCTCGGAGAGATTTTTGCACCACCACGTCCGCCCTCCTCTGCAGCGCGTTTACCAGCCTGTCGCTCTGCACGGTCAGGAGGGAGATGTCCTTGTCCTTCTCGGCTTCGGAATAGGCGTTCCTGAAAATTGCGTCCCCTTCCGGGTCATCTGCCGCCATGCCGCCCATCAGGACAAGCTGGCAGTCGATTTCCTTTTTCACCTTCCTGTACGCGTGTATCACGCCTAGGGGGTCCTTCCAGGGGTCGAAACGGGAAACCTGAAGTATCATGGGCTTCTGCGAATCGATTCCGTTCCTGCTAAGCTCCCTTGCCACCTCCCAGCTTGAGAGCCTGCGGTTTTTCTCAGATAGCGGGTCTATTGCGGGAGCCATGAAATAGTGCGGCTTTCGAAGGGAGGTTTTGTACTTTCTTGCAGAAACCACTATCGCCTCGTAATCGTTGAGGTATTTTTTCAAATACCTCCAGGTTTTCCTGTTCGGGGAAGTGAGGTCCAGATGGCATCGCCAGACCCACGGCTGCTTCTTCTGCAACTCTGCAAGGCTCAGCAGCAGCGGAAGAGGCTTGTATAGCGAGGGCGACTCCCTCCTGTAATGCGCCACCATCCCGCATGGCTGGGGGTCATCTATGACGACCATGTCGTACCATTCAAGATTCATGAAGCTGGAGTTCTGGGAGATGGTCGCCTCGTAAGTCGTGATGTCTTCGCTGGTCAGCTCGACTTTCATCCCCTGGAGGGAATTGTGCATCTTCTTGGTTACCATGAAAAAGTCCCTGTCACCTCTCAAGAGGCGCCATTCGGTTTTCAGGCCGGCTTCGTTCAGAAGCGGGATGTAGGATGTGAGCATCTCCGCGACGCCTCCCCCGTAATAGGTGGAGTTCACGTGGACCATCGATTTTTCCGCAAGCTTTGCGCCCATCTTGTAAATCTGCTGCACGCAGTCTTCTCCGACGAACTCAGCGTACTTGTCAAGTTTTTTCAACTGCATCATCCCCAGGCAAGCTCATGTTTCAGGAACTGGAAGAGCATGCGCCCGCTTATTTTTCTCACGCCTTTCATCCTCGTTTCATGGGATTTTATCAGCGCGCCTTGGAAATTGGGAAGGGTCGACGCCTTCCGTATTGCCTCCCCGTCAGAATAGTCATCCCCTACAAACACGATTCGTCTGTTCCTGTTTCCTGCGGCAATGCCCCAGAGGACCTGGCTCTTTGTCTTCGCTTTTTTTGGGAGGAATTCGATGCATTTCCTGCCCCTTATCATCCTGGAACACTTATTCGCCTTGTCCAAAAGACTTGACAGCGCCATCATGATTTTCGCCTCGCGCATCCCAGATTTTCTGAAGTGCAGCGCAAAGCCCGATTTCTTGCTTTCCATGACAACCCCGCGAATGCCCTTCGCGAATTTTGCCGCCTCATTTTCCAGATCAGCCATTGCGCGCGTTTTTACCAGTCCCTCATTGCCATGCAGCCCTATCACCCTGATGCCGCCGGCGCCCACGAGCTGGCGCTGCACGAAGTCTCGCGGTCTTCCAGTCAGTATTACTACTTTGGCAACGCAGGCGATTTTTTCAAGCTCCGCCTTCGTTTTCGCAGAAATTTTTGCCTGTGCTGGATTCGGCACAACCCTTGCCAAGGTGCCGTCAAAATCCAGTATTACCAGGGGTTTTTTCGCCCTCACGCCGGTCTTTGCCATGGAGCGGTTGGGGGCAGGAGGAATAAAAACCGTTGGGCATCCGGGGCGCATGGGCGGTTTGCGAATACACATATAAAAGTTTGGCGCACACATGATGGCATGCCAATCGAGGATGTCCTATTGGGGCTTGGGCTTGACGCAAGGGACCTTGCAGTAGCCGCGCTGATACTCGTGTTCGGCTACATCATTGGAAAGACTGTCAAGCAGTTCATGCTCAAGATATCCGAATCGAGCGGAGTTCGGCAAAAACTCCGGTTCGGTATCGAGAAGGAGGTGAAAAAATTCGGCTTCAGCGTAGATTTCACCTACATGGGCGCCCTTGTCCTGAAATACGCCATATACCTGCTTGCGATATTCCTTGCCTTCAGGGCGCTGAACATCGAGATAGGCATGAACACCGTCCTGTTGCCCCTCATAGCTTACATCCCAAATATCCTCGGCGCGGCAATCATCCTGCTCGTCGGAAGCGCGATAGTCGAGATAGTGGCGGACATAGTGAAATACAGGCTCCGCGACGCGATTGACGAGAAAGCCGGCGAGATCGGGCCGATGAACATCTCGACGCCCATAGCGTCCTTGGTAAGGTATTTCCTTTACGCCATAATATTCATAACCGCATTTTTGCAGCTAGGCATTAGGGCAGAGGGACTGCTGGCATTTGTTTTGGCCGCCTCAGTGGTTTTCCTGGCTGCTGCAGCCATTCTTGCCGTCTTCTCCCTCAAGGACCATGTTCCCAACCTGACCGCGGGATTGTACCTCAGGCGGAGCAAAATAATTGGAACAGGTGACACGCTTACTGCCTGTGGCATATCAGGAAAAGTGGCTGGGATAACGACACTTGCGACGATAGTCAGAAACAAGGGCGGAACGCACTACCTCCCGAATGCGAAAATAACCGGGGGCGTTTTTTCAATAAACAGGAAGAAGAGGAGTTAGCCCTGCAAAAGGCCATTGTAGAGCTCAAGGTGCTCGCGGTACCCTATTTCCGAATCGAATTTCTCGCCGAAAATCCTCTTCCCCTCCTCCCCCATCCTCGCCCTTAGCCCCGGATCTTTGGCAAGAATGGTCAGCTTCCCCGCAAGCTGTCCTGCGTCCCCTGTCTCGAACAGGTAGCCGCTGATTCCGTCTTTTATCTGGACCGGTATGCCGCCAATATTGGAGCCTACCACCGGCTTTCCGAACAGCATGCCCTGCGAGACGGTCAAGCCAAAGCCCTCGTGGACGGATGGCTGCACCACGGCATCGCAGGTTGCGTAAAGCTTGTTCACTTCTGCGTCGGGAAGGTAGCCGGTGAAGACGGTTTGCCTTGAAACCCCCAGCGTATGGGCAAGAGAAACCAGCGATTCCCTGTAGCCTCCGCGTTCCTTGCCCATGAGCTTCTGCGTGAATGAGCCGTTGCCCACAAAGACGCACTTGGCTTCCGGAAACTGCTTTGCGACCGTTTCCATAGCCTGCACCAGTACTTCCTGCCCCTTGCGCGGGTCCATGCGGCTTACGCACAGTATGAGGAAGTCGCTCTTTCCAATGCCGAGCTTCTCCCTTGCGTCGTTTTCGCCCAGGACGGTGTACTCTCCTGCATCTATGAACGGGTAGATTCGGGTTATTTTATTGTCCGGAAGGCCGGCTGCGGACGCGGCGGACACGTATTCCTCGGTTGACAGGACCACGCGGTCGTAATCGGTCATGTAGCCCGCGATGAACCTTTTCCAATTGTCAAGCATCCCGCCGCTGAAAGGTATGTGGAACGTGAAAACCTTGGGCACCGCAAGGTCCTTTAGCATGCCGGCAAGCGGGAGAAGCTGGAAGTCGTGGATGTGGAGAATGTCAAATGGCTTGTAACCGTACGTGTCGAGCACGTATTCCTTTATCTTCCCACTGACTTTCAGATAGTCGGAAAATTCCGGAAGTGTCTTTGGGTCAGGGGCTATCTCCCCCGAAAGGTGGGTGGCGTTGAGCAGGCATTCCTTGAACCTCATATAGCCTGCCATGGTTTCTGTGCCGACCCCCTCCACGTTCGTGCGCAAAAGGGGTATGCCCGAGGAAAAATCTATGGCATCGAGATTCTGCGCCTTGAAATGCATCACGCGGAAATCATGGCCGTCCCGGATGAATCTTTTGCCCAGGGCATTGACGTATTTCGTAAGCCCGCCCATGAATGGCAGGAAAGATTGGCTTACGCTGCATATGCTCAGGTATTTGTCCATGGGCATATCTCCAGCGGCAAACTATAAAACCATGACGCGGAGTTGCCAGGTTATCCTGGCAGAAGGTCTGATGCGTAGGAATCTAACCCCCTAGAGGCGATAGCCCTCACCTAGCTTTCCTACTTCTTTTCGGTAATCATCCTGTAGAAGTTGTAGGCAAGCACAATCCCTGCAAGCATCAGCGTGCCGTGGAAGCCGTAGTCTATGTAAAGCAGCCCCTGCGTGTCCATGCCGTTTGATATATGGAAGTTGTCGTGCGGCCACCATGAGACCATCAGCCACGAAATGGCCACAAATGACTGGGTCGCCATGCTTCTCATCTTCCCATCCATCCCGCTTATTGCCTTTCATCCGAAGTAGATGAATGCCGTTCCGGCTCCGAAGAAGAGAGCTTCTATTGCAGATAGCAGAATGAAGAAGGGCAACTGCGACTCAGTAGGATGGATGTCCGGGGATGGCTTCCACAGCACTGGGCCAAGCGCAAATGCCGGTATTCCTATCACGAAGGTCATCAAAACCGCCTTTTGCCAATCTTTCATCAAGAGCACCTCGTTAAAGCGCAGGCATTGGTGTTTATTTAAGATCTGACAGCGCAAAAATGGGTAGCCGCCAATATTCCAAATCAGGACTCCCGGGGCTGTAAACTCTTTTATTTTTATATATCCAAAATAGTATCGTGGAAATGGGAATCAGGGCGCAGGGCGCAACCGAGTACATAATTCTGGTTGGCATAGCCATGTTGGTGGCGCTCATAGGCATTGCCGCAATCAATTTCTTCAGCAATATGTCAGACTCCCAGCTAGTGCAGTCAAGCATATACTGGGTGGAAGCGACCCCGATTGCTATCGTGGAGCACTCAGTTTCAAACTCCACAGGTGTCGCAAGCATCGTGCTGATGAACAACGACCCCTCTGAAGAGGTGACAATACTCCGAGTTGGATTGGGCAATGCAACAAACTCAACGCAGTTCATGCTCGGCTCAGGGAAGAAGGCCACCGTGTCTGTCGCAGGGCTTGGAACGGGGAAGGCCGGGGAAATCTACGACCTGAACGTGACAATCAGCTACAGGACGTCCAGGGGCTTGGTGAAGGTTCAGCATGGCAGCAAGAACCTGGTCGGAAAATACGCTTGAATCCATCCACTTTTTTTAATATTTTTGGGCAAGCTCGAGGACAAACCTGACATAGCGAGGGTCCCCGTTGTAGTCATAAACAGCCCAGAAGTTCTTTCCAGCCTCCTCAAAGCCTTCCATGTTTGTGGCCCCTTTCTTCATCAGGTATTGCGCAGTCAGGTATATTGAAGTTTTGAACGAGGAAAGCTCCTCCCAGCTTTTGCTTTCCGGGCGCTCAAGTTTCCTGTAAAGCGTGGACGGAAGGTACTGGCCCGGGAATATCGCGCCTTCCGATGAGCCCTTGACCGAATAAGGGTCGACATTGTAATCCTTGCAGAGCCTCAAAAAATCCGCAAGCTCTTCCAGGATTTTCGCTTTTTTGCGCGGCTGGTTCTGTATTTTGGTCATGAACAGGTTGAAAACAGGGTAATCCGCCTCAGCAAGCCCGAACTTGGTCTCAATGCCCAGGATGGCTGCGATTAGCTCTTTGGGCGCATTGTATTTTTTCTCCGCCTTTTCAAAGTCCTCCTCATAAAGGCCGATAAGCTTGGCAAACTTCCCCATCACCGCAAGCTCGAAAAAGTGGTTGTCCTCCTTGTATTTCAAATACACTTTCTCGCTCATGGAATCATACTGGCGAAGCAGCCTTGCCCTGTTCTCTGCTTTGGAGGTTTTTTTCACTTCTTCTTTCTTCGGCCTGACGAATCCTCCTTCTGGGATTGGCTCGGGCTTGGGGAATCCAAGAAGGCCGAGCCTGGCGTCACCGAACCACGCCTGCAGCCGGTTTTCCGAAAATCCGTTTTTCCTTAGGAAATCCATTGCTTCCTTCAAGGTTTTTTCTTCAGGAGGAATGCGGACTTCGCGCTGCTCTGCCACCCGTGTCGCATCAGGCTGGACGGTATTCACTTTTAGTCTGCTTTCAATCTGAAAGAGCATGCTTTCCCTAATGCCTCAAAGTGTTTTTAAGGCTGGCTTTCGTGGCAGGCAAATAGGTTTTAAACATTTGACAGGCTAACCGAATGCGTGAAGGGAAAAGCACTCCTGGCGCTCTTTGTCCTGCTTCCGCTGGTTTCTTCAGCGCAGGCTGGAAATCTTGCGAAGGAAGCAGAACCAATTGCCAAGGAGCTCCAGATGGCAATGGCTATCGGGGTGCTGCTCTGTTACATATTCGCAGCAGGAAGGATAGCCGACTTCCTCCAGTCTTCAGGCAGGAGCGTTTCGAAAAAAGAGATAATCTACGCGCCGATTGCCTACGTTCTCTTTTCCATGATCGGCGTGATTTTCTACTTCGGCTCTGGCTCATTTGCCCCTCCGCAAAACACCCTGATCACCAATGCAGTTTATCTGCTCCTCATACCGCTTGGGATTGCCATAGGTGTGGGCACAGTGGTGCTGCACTCATTTTTCCGGGACAGGCTCAATGCGGTGCAATCACTTGACCTTTCGATGAAAATTATCCTTGCCCCGATTTTTGATGGCATGAGGGGCTACTGGGTGGCCATTGGCGCTGCGGCGCTGGTTGTCTTCATCTCAGGCGCGTCATATTTCTCATCAGGAGGCAATTTCTCGCTGGTGACATTCGACTTCCTGCTTGCATCCATACTGGTCGCGATTTACTTCCTCTATAAGGCGTTCACCTCCAGGACCAACGAGGGAAGGGCGTCAAACATTGTGACGATGCTTACAGTTCTTTCCCCAAGCCTGCTCCGGCTCTATTTCAGGGAAATGGTCTGCGCATGGCTCACCAAAATACCGATTGATTTTTTCAGGTCCTGCCCGCTTGACCAGGTTGGAAGCGAAGTCACCCTGGCACTTTCCGTGGCAGCCACCCTGCTGGTGCTGGTTCCCGTCATACCGCTCATCTATGCCGTAATGGTCAATGCGCTTCGCGTTTTGAGCGTTCTCCAGGTGCTCACAAGAAAAGAGCGTGCCTTCAAGCCAGTTGACAAAACAGACTAGCGCCCTAGCCGGATCTGAAACCCAACCATATATATTTGTTGTCTGCTTTCATCCAATCGATGAATCTGGGGGTGCAACATGGAAATCGAACAGCCTAGCATTCTTGATGCCTCTGAGCCGGTTTCTAAAGCGGTAAACGAGATATCGAAAAGCGGGCTGCCCGTATTCATTGTGAAAAACGGCAAGTATTTCGGGCTAATCGACGAACGTTCAATAAGGCAGAGGCTTTCAAATCCCGACAAGGAAAAATGCGAAACCATCGCAGAGCGCACCCCTTCGCTTTCCCAGGATTCCACCGTCATGGATGCCTGCAACGCATTTTTCGCAGGACGATTCAAGGCAATTCCCGTTATTTCGAAGGGCAAGATAGAGGGAGCGATAACCAGGCAGACCCTGCTTTCCGAGCTTCTCAAGGAAAAAATGCTCTCCAAAAAGCGGGTGCTTGAGGTGATGACCTCTCCGGTGGCTTCAATTGACATATCTTCCACTGTCGGTCATGCAAGGAGCGAGCTTCGCAGCCACAACATCAGGCGACTGGTGGTGACCGAAGGGGGAAGGATAGCCGGCCTGCTTTCCGTGTTCGACCTTGCAAGCTTTGTGTCCAACCCGCGCCAGTCAAACGCATTCTACAGGGGAGGGGAAAAGACCACAATGGACTCGCGCCCGATCTTGTCCTACGTGAAAAAGCAGGTCGAAACCATAAGCCCGACTGACTCGCTTTCAAACGCGGTTGCAAAAATGCTGGACAAGCGCGTGGCTGCCCTCATCGTCTCGGAAGGAATGAGCCCTGTCGGGATTGTCACCGCAAAGGACATACTCCACGCAGCCCTTGCCTATGAAAAGAGCACCCGCGTATTCGTGTCAGGCTTGCCGTACGAGAACCGCGATTACCAGTCGGAAATCGTTAAGGAGGGGGAAAAGCTCCTGGACAGGCTGGAGAAAAGCTTCGAGGTTTCCTCGCTTGTCTTCCACGTAAAGCGGGAGGGCGCTGGCTTTTCGGTGCGCTCCAGGCTGGACGGGAAAAAGTCGATAAACGCAAGCGCAAGCGATTTCAGGCTGGAGTCCGCGTTGCGCATGGTGATTGCCGAGCTTCGAAAGATGGCTGAAAAAAACAAAATGACAGGAGTTGAAAAAAAGAGGCGCGATGCCAAGCTGAGGGAGGAATGATGGGGCTTGAAACGCAGCTGTGCAAAATGAAGCTTCGCAATCCCACTGTACTTGCTTCTGGCATAAGGGGGAACAACGCCCATCTTCTCATCCGCGCCGCCAAGGAAGGAGCTGGCGCGGTCACCTCCAAATCCTGTTCGCTTGCCCCGAGAGAGGGGCACAATAACCCGACCATGATAAATACGCCCGAAGCAATGCTCAACGCAATAGGGCTTTCCAATCCAGGAGTCGAGGAGGAAATCGGCGAAATCCGGGCGGCTGTCATGGGCGCCAAAGTTCCGGTGATAGCCAGCATAGTCGCATTCTCAATTGAGGACTTTGGCAAGGTGGCTGAAAGGATTTCAGAGGCTGCGCCGCACATGATAGAGGTGGACGCAGCCTGCCCAAACACGCACCGCGAAGGCAGGATGTTCTCGGCCTGCGCCCAGGATGCCGCTGCCGTTGCCAAAGCTGTTGAAGAAGCCACAAACATACCCTTCTCGATGAAGCTCTCGCCCGATGTTCCCAACATTGGGGAAATCGCGCAGGCGTGCGTGGATGCTGGCGCAGATGCCATCACGGCAATAAACACCATGGGAGGCATGTACGTTGACGCTTACGCAAGAAGGGCGGTGCTCCACAACTGGTTCGGGGGGGTGAGCGGTCCTGCGTTAAAGCCGGTTGCGCTCAAGGCGGTGTACAACATAAGGAAGGCGGTCGGCCCGAAAATCCCCATAATTGGCACAGGAGGCATTTCCACAGGAATGGACGCGATTGAGATGATCATGGCAGGCGCAAATGCCGTGGGCATCGGCTCTGCCGTGGTTCTTCGCAAAAACGTATTCAAGGGCGTCTGCAGTGAAATGAGCGCGTTCATGAAAGAGAAAGGCTACAAAAGGCTCTATGAGCTCAAGCTGGAAGAATGATTCTCATGCTCCCCCAAGTCGCAACAGTCGCCAAAGCCGAAAAGGAAAACAGCACTGTAACAACACTCACTCTCAACATCAGCTTGCCCAGGGCAATCCCTGGCCAATTCGTCATGGCCTGGCTACCCGGCTTTGATGAAAAGCCCCTCAGCCTCGCAGGGGCAAGCCCGGTGAAGATTTCAGTCGGGGAAAGGGGCCCGTTCAGCAGCAGGCTTTGCGGCTTGAAAAAAGGCGGCAAGCTCTGGGTCCGCGGCCCATATGGCAGGGGATTTGAGCTTGAGGGGAAAAAAATCCTCCTGGTGGGCGGCGGCTACGGCTTTGCGCCCCTGCGGTTCCTCGCGGACCAGGCAAGGAAAAAGAAAATAACCGCAACGGCAATCTGCGGAGCGAGGAGCAAAAGCCTCCTGATGGCGCCTGCTTCCTGCAAGACGCTATTCACAACCGACGATGGCTCTGCCGGAATCAAGGGCAATGTGCTTGCTGCAATGGAAGGGCTATTCGCCAGGGAAAAATTCGACACAGTTTACACCTGCGGCCCTGAGCGGATGATGGGATCGGTTGCCAGGCTTGCGAAGAAAAAAAAGGCGGATTGCCAGCTTCTCCTGGAACGGTACATGAAGTGCGGAATAGGTGTCTGCGGGCACTGCGCCTGCGGCGACAGGCTAGTCTGCTTTGACGGCCCGCGCTTCGGATACGAAATGCTCTCCAATCCGGAATTCGAGCGTGTTTGGCGCGACAAGGCTGGTCACAAGGTGCCAATATGATCCTTATTCAGGGCGGCAGGATTGTCACACCTGAGGGAATATCTTCATCCGACATTCTCATTGAGGGCGAAAAAATTGTGAGGATAGGAAAAGGCATCAGGCAATCCGGCGCGAAAATTATTGATGCAGGGGGGCTGTTCATCCTGCCCGGGGCAATCGACCCGCACGTTCACTTCCGCGACCCGGAGAATACTTCAAAAGAGGATTTTTCCACAGGAACGGCCTCTGCGCTTGCCGGTGGTGTGACAACAATAATCGACATGCCCAATTACCGAAATCCGCCCACCACCACCATTGCCGCATACAATGAAAAAAGGCTGATAGCGGCCTCCAAGGCGCGCTGCGACTACCAGCTGCGCTTCGGAGCTTCTGAGTCGAATTTCCAGGAAGCGGCAGGAAGCGGGGCGCCCTCGCTCAAGATTTTCCTTTCGGACACAAAAAGCGATCTTCAGTGCTCGCGCGAGGCGGCTGTGATGCATTTCAAGGCTTTCCCAAAAGGCAAGCCTGTCTGCGTGCATGCGGAGGACAGGGACAGGATTGAAAAGCGAGTTGGGAAATTCAGGTCCCAGTCGCAGGTGCAGGACAAGCTGGTTTCGCAGATCGCATGCGAGTTTTCGCTTCGCGAGGCAGGAAGGCTGGGCAGGCGCGTGCACATCTGCCACCTCACCACCGGGCTTGAGATCGAGCTTTGCCGCCGCTACAAAAACGCGACCTACGAGGTAACTCCAAATCATCTTTTCATGTCCACTGATGACATCAAGCGCCTCGGGCCCCTGGGCAAGATAAACCCCCCGCTTCGGGACAGGCGCGAGCAGGCTGCGCTCTGGCGCAACCTGAATGACGACACCATAATCGCCTCGGACCACGCGCCGCATTTGATTTCGCACAAGCTGGAAGGCTCGCCAGGCTTCCCTGGCGTTGGCACATTGCTTCCGCTCATGCTGGATGCGGTGAATGAAAAGAGGCTCAAGCTTGAGAGCGTTGCCAGGATGTGCTCATTCAATCCTGCTTCTGCATTCCTCCTGCATGCAAAAGGCTCGCTTGCCCCTGGTTTCGACGCAGACATCGTGCTTGCGGACATGAAAAAGAAATGGAGGATAACTGCTGAGAACCGGCTCTCCAAATGCGCCTGGACGCCTTTTGAGGGCAGGGAAATCAAAGGCAGGATAGAAAAAGTGCTGCTTCGGGGCAATCTTGCGTACGACTCCGAGGGCGTCATTTCCAAGCCTGGAAAAGGAAGGGAATTGCTTTAGGTGCGCCTTTTCCCTGCTCACGAAAGCTCGAGCTTGACCTGTGCCGCTTCGCCAGGGGGAAGGGCGCTCACGTTTATGAAATAGGTTCCTGCCTTCCTTATTCTGCCAAGCCCCGACTCGGTCAGGTTGAAAGCGCAGGTTTTCACAATCTGCCGCTGCCCTGATGACGAGTCCACGGTTATAACTATGTCCTGCCCGTTCACCGTTATCCCCCTCAAATTCGGCGGCATCTCGATCTCGTCCACTATGGCCGCAGCGCCGCCAAGGTATCCCACCGAGTCTGCCAGGCTGGCGAGCCTCTGGGCTGCTGCCTCGGCCTTCTGGGCCGCTATGTCCTCGCTTGCCGCATTGGACCTTCCATGCGCATAGAAAAGAAGAGGAATCAGGAAAAGCAGCATGAAGCCGATAATGATGAGAAGCTCGTTTGAAATCTGCCCCCTGAAGATCATGCGCATATTTACCAGCCAACCCTATAAAAGGTTCACTTCGCCCTATTGCGCCTGGCGCTGCGCGGATTCATAGGCAGCCTGCCTCACCCTCCTTTTTTTCTCATCGATAACTGCAGTGACCAGGACCAGGAAGAACATGGCGACCAGCAGTATGATGAGCATGGGATTGAACACGAAGAAAAGCGCCTCGCGGTTCGCAACCACAAAGCCGTCCGCAAGGGCGCTTATGTTGAATATCGAGTGGATGACGACCGCAAGGAAGACGCCAGGCACAAAGGCAAGCCTCGCGAACTTTCGGAGCTTGGGAACCCCCCTGATGTACCCGATCGTGGTTGAAATGGCGGCTGTGAAGCAGCCGTGGGCGAGCGTGTTGAAAAGCGAGCGGTAAACTATGAGCGTGCCCCAGGAAACCAGCCCGATTTCAAAAGGGTTGGCCTTTGTCGAGAAATAAAACCAGTTTTCCACGAACGCGAAGCCCGCGCCGCAGGTGAAGCCAAGCAGAAGTCCGGTGAGCGTGTCATTGTACTCGTGGTGGCCGGACATGAAAAGCACGCCCAGCCCCTTCATTATCTCCTCGACCATGGGGGAAACCACGGTGGTCGCCACAATGACATACGAGGCAAGCATGAAAGCCTTGAGCTCGGATGCCACGCTGGAGCTTATTATGAGGGAAAGCAGCGCCGCGAACATGCCCCAGACGAATATTCCTGCAAAGAACCGCAACGGCTTGCCCTCCTCCCTTTTTTCAAAGTACCAGGCTGCTGCAAAATAGAAGAATGGAACCGTGAATGACCCCACCGCGGAAAGCAGCATCACCTGCAGGGCGTTTTCCCATCCGCTGCCCTGCTCTATCCCCTGGAACATCAGGGCAACGAGCACCGAAACGCAGGCAAGCTCGGCGAGAAGCATGACGGGGTTTATCATCACGTCCGCAAGCTTTTCCTCAAAAGGCCTGCCTGCAACCTTGGGGAAAACCAGCGTCGTTAGCGTGTACTCGTCCTCCTTGATGCCCGGGCTTCGGCTGGAGTAGGCGGTGTAGCCCACAATTGAAATCAGAAGGACCAACAGCGTTCCGATGATCGGGACATAAGTGGCTATCGCGCCTGACAGGCTCCGGTTTATTTCGCTCTCGTAACCGCTCCAGTCCTCCTCCACCCAAAAGTCGCTGCCATAAAGCTCCCCGTCGCCTCCCCTCCCAACGACCGCGTAGTGCGTTTTCTGCCTGGCCTGCTTCTCATAGCGCACCTCCACCTCAAGTTCGATGATGGTGGTGGAATCTGCAGGAAGCCCGCCCAGGAACTTGACGAACTCCCACTCGCCGGAAGATTCCCGGATCAGGTAGACGGGCATTGCCATTTCAAACGGGTTTTCAGCCTGGATTTTCACGCCGATTAGCTGCGGGGAGCCCGTCAGCACGGTGTTCTCCATCGAAACCTCTGTGCGCAGGGCTGAAGTGTACTCCGAAAGCTCCCCGGCAAGATTATCTGCCGAATATGCCGCATTGGAAAGCAGCGCTAGCGCCGCGATTATCATGAGGGCATTTGGTCGCACAATGGTTCCTCCTAAATCGCTAGAATGGAATCGGCACATACAATCCGATGTGCCTCACCAGCCAGACCCACATCTTGTTAATTATGGAATTCCTCTTCTTGATTACATCCAACAGTTCCTTGAAGGCCTCTTTTTCCGCAGCCGCAAGCTTGGACTCCGTGATCTTGATGTGCTCCTTGCCGTCCACCACTGTCTTTTCCTCCTGCGAGCCTATCTGCTTGTTCGCCTGCGCGTACCAGGGGGGAAGCGAGGATTTCTTCTTTTTTATCGCAGTGATGAAGTCCTCGCTTGTCACCGCGCGCTGCTTGCCTGTCTTGAATGCGTCCCTCCAGGGGATGGCAGCCGCCTCCTCCACAATGGATTTGAGGTCCGCGGACGCATAGCCAATGGTCGCCAGTGAGATCCTGTAATAGGTTATGCCGTGCACGGCAGGGACCTTTTTCACGTGCAGCTTGAGTATGTCCGCCCTTGAAGTCGTGTCCGGCTCGGGTATGAATATGCTCTTGCCGAACCTTCCGCTCCTCCGGAGCGCCGGGTCCACGTCCCATGGCGCGTTGGTGGCGCCGACCACCAGCACATTCTCATTGTTGGATTCCACGCCGTCCATTTCGAAAAGCATCTGGTTGACCGCGATTTTCATGTATTGGGTGGACTGCTGCATATCCTCGCGCCTGCCTCCCAATGCCTCCACCTCGTCGAAGAAGACAATACAGGGGGGGTTCTTCCTGGCGGTCTCGAAAATGTTGTGCAGGTTCTTTTCGGTGTTGCCCACGTACATGTCCAGTATGTCCGAAATCTTTGCATTGATGAAAGCTGAGTTGCATTCGCCTGCCGCCGCCTTCATTATGAACGTCTTTCCGCATCCCGGCGGGCCGTAAAGCATGATGCCTCCCCCGGCAAGCTTCCCGTATGTCCTGGCAAGGTCGGGCTTGATGAGAGGATACACGATCGATTCGTTTATTTCCTCCTTCATCTTCTTCATGCCCGCGACTTCGGTGAACTTCATGGCAGGCTTGGTGAGGAGTTTTGCCGCGTTTATCCCCTGGTTCTGAGCTGCCTCTCCCACAGCCATGGTGCCCGAGCCGCCCCCGCCTGAGAGCTTTCCCTTTGCGATTTCGCGGTGGTTTACGGCCTCGGTGAACTGCGGATTGAGCTCAATTGCCTTGTCGTAGTCCGCAATCGCCTTGTCCAGCTGGTTGAGGTAGTCGTACGCCAGGCCCCGGATATGGTATGCCTCGGAAAAATTCGGGTTGAGCTTGATAACTTCGGTGAAGTCCTCCACAGCCTTTTCATAGTCCTGCAGGCAGGCATAGGCGAGCCCCCTGTTGTAGAATGCCTTGAGGTACTTGGGGTTTATGGCAAGCGCGCGGTCGTAGTCCTCGATTGAGGCATTGAAGTCCTGCTTGCGGTAATACGCGTCCCCCCTGTTGTTGTATATCACAGGATTCTTGGGGTCCAGGTCGCACGACTTGGTGTAATCGGTTATCGCGCGGTCGAAGTTCTTGAGATTATAGTAGCAAAGCCCCCTGTTGAAATAGGCTTCTGAAAAAGTGGGATTGAGAATGATCGCGGTATTGTAGGCCTCGACCGCGCGCTCGTAGTCGCCCTTCTCGTAATAGGTGTTGCCCCTATGGTAATATGTGCGAGCATCGGTTGGGCTGGGCTTTTCCGCCATGGTCGGTCCTCTAGCCTCAGATATCCCGCTGAACTTTATAAAACATCCGCAGGCGTTTTACAGGCGTCGAAAAGCAATTCGGCCCGGATTAATCTCAGCCTGCCGAAGGCAGAGGAACCTGCCTCACTGAAACAAGCCTGGAAACAAAGCTTCCTTCTGCCTGGAAATCAAGCGAAAGGAGGACCGACCCGTTCAATGCCTCGCCCGTCTGCTCGAATGTGGCCACAATGCCGTTGGTGCGGTACTTTCTACCGTCCTTTTCGACAAAGTCAGGGAGCCTTGCAGTGGAAGTTTTCCTTGAAACGGTTTTGGCAGAAATCCCGGAAGCGTTCAACTTTTCCACGAGCGAGAGCGAACGGTTTTCGCTCTGGTTTCCAAAGGTGGCAAGCGATGCAGGGAATTCCATTTCAAGGCCGGCTGCAAGGAGGTCTGCTTCTGCCCTGGACCGGTTCTCATATCCGTTCCTCACGCTCACTATGCCGGCCTGGGCACCGGTTATGTAATCCTTCCCTGCGGTTGAAAGTGCACTTAGCTGCGCACTGGTCGCATTCTGCTGCACGATTATGTAGGACTTTTCCTTGTAGGCCGCTCCTTCGGCAATTGCAATGGGCTTTGCCGCACTCCTGTCTTCCCAGGGGACTTCAACGCTGAAGTCAGCCTCCTTTTCGGCAACCAGGATCGCTTGCGCAGTTGCCCCCTGAACGTAAGAAGGAAGAATGACGAAATTCCCAAGCTGAGAAAGAACCCCGTTTTCCACCACTGCCACAAAGGTGGCAGCCGCAACCGAGCCCTCGTCGAAAATCGGGCGCAGCTGGATGTTGAAGCTGGTCCCGTCCACTGTGGTCGAAATGTCCTGCGCATCCACCCTCAGCCTGGAAGGGGTGGAAATCATGGCAGTGGCAAGCACAGTAGCATTTGCCTTTTCGAATTCCATCGCTGCGGTTGGCGCATCTTTGCCTGATCTGAGGCTCACCACCAGGTTCTCGTCTTTTGGCACAGCATAAGTGGCTGCCCCGCTTTCAATGAGCCGCTGCTTTGCGTTCTCCACCTCATCCTGGTTTCCGCCGCCCACTATCACATAGGGCTCGTAGCGTACAATGGTGACATTGGTATTCACCGTGCCGGTCAGGCTTTCTGTTGCCGTTCCGCTGCCTCCGCCTGACGGGGTGTCGTCCTGAAGGATGCCTATCGCAATGCCTTCTATTACGAAAATAAGCACTATGCCCACTGCAAGTAGCTTGTACCAATCCTTCTTGTCCATGGATTTCCCCGGAAAACAAACCTGCGCCATATTTAATCCTTAATACCGCATATGGGCAAGACTGGATTATCTGACATAATAGGGTTTATAAAATAGGGCATTTTCGAGAAGGGGTTTGTAAAATGGTAAGCGTGAAAAAGGGGGACCTGGTGCGGATAGAGTACACCGGCAGGGTTGCGGCAAGCGGCCAGGTTTTTGACACAACGGACGAGTCCCTTGCAATGCAAACAGGCATTTTCGAGAAGGGCAGCACTTACGGCCCCAAGCTCGCGGTATTCGGGCACAAGGCGATAATGTCGGGCATGGAGGAGGCGATAGCTTCCTGCCCGCTTGGCAAAAGCGAGGAATTCATGATCTCGCCTGTCAAGGCATTCGGCGAGAAGCTTCCCCAGCTTATCCGAATGGTTCCCGAAAAGGAGTTCGCAAAACAGAACCTGCAGCCCGTGCCTGGCATGATAATCACGCTTGACGGCATAGCTGCAAAGGTGAAGTCAGTCACTTCGGGCAGGGTGGTGGTTGACTTCAACCACCCTCTTGCAGGCGAGTCAGTGCTCTACTCGCTCAAGGTGCACGAGGTAATCTCCGACCCCAAGAAAAAGATAGAGGCAATACTTGCATCTCTTGGCATTGCCGCATCAATAGCCCAGGCAGGATCCAATTCGTTAGTTTCCTTCAAGAATACCGACCCGCAGGAAAAAATAGAAGCCGCCAAGCGCGCGATTTCTGTCGCAGTGCCTGGGACAGAATTCAAAGCCCCCTGACCCGCTCCTCGGCTTTCATCCGTTTCAGCACAAACAGGACTTTCCTGGGCACCCTGGCCTGCCATTCCCTTCCCTGCCTCATCCTTCCCCTTATTTTCGTTGCATCGTAAACCGCACGCTTGAAGAAAGGAATTGCCCCCACTTCTCTTCCAGCCTTCCTCATCAGCCTTTTTACCAGAGCATTATTCGAATAAGCCATATCGTATTTTGGCACATTCGCATCCACGTGCTGCACCCACCTATTGTTGTCATTCACGTCCGTGACTTGCGCAATCAGGCATTTTTTCAGCAAGCCCGCATCCTTCAACTGCCCCCTGACCATCCGGATCCTTTCGCTTGATGTGAAAGGGTTTTCAGGCTCATATCCCTTGTCCGCGCTCCCTATTGCCACGATCACCTTCGAGCTTCGGGCGGCAATCCACCTCAGCGCCGACAGATGCCCCCTGTGGAAGGGCTGGAACCTGCCTATGAAAAGCGAAACAGGCTTACTTCTTTTCATTTCTGCACCCTATGTTGAATATGCCCATTTTCAAATCCCTGTCTTTTTCAAGCTTGGCAAAAATCTCGCCCATTACGGCCCTTTTCAGCTTCAGATACGCCTCCTTGCCCATTTCCACGTTGCCAACAGCATGGCGCAGGTTCTTGGCATTGAAGCAGAACATTGAGTCGTGCACGTTCTCGCAGTTGTGGCAGAAATAGCAATCGGTGCAGGAATTCGAGTCAGAAACCTCAAAGCAGCGGGTCAGATTCTCCGAATTGTAGCATTTGATGCAGAATTTGGAAGACAGCACGGTGTCAGTTCCAAATACGTGTTCCGATTCCCGCGGCCAGAATGAGCATGCAGCGTATTTCGAGTAGGCACAGAGGGATGAGAAGTAGCAGTCTGCCGCCTCGGCAATCACCCCGCAATCCACCATCCTGGCATTCTGCCTTATTACTATTTCAGGTGTTATCAGCCTAATTTTTTCAAGGATTTTGGCTGCATTAGCAACCGAAAGGGCGTGTACCTCCTCATCTGCCAATTTTAGCTTTCCGACCTCATCAGCTTCGCCCATAGTGACGCACGATTCAAGTATTGGCTCATGAAAAAGCAAAGGCGCCACGCAGACCTGGCGTTCGCTTATGGCGGATTTCACTTTTATTAATTCAGGCACGTGCCTATAAAGCCAGGCTCGGTAGTTTCCAATCCCTGAAAGCTCCCTCCCAAAAAGCAGCCTTGAGCAATCCTTGAAGCGCTTTTCGATGTCGTTGGGGGCAGGCGAAGGCTCGAACGTCCTCACATCTTTCTTCTTTTTTACATTCCCGCCGACTATTTCGATGACCGATGTCACGTTCCGCTTAGCTTCAAGCGTTGTCCTTATGTCTTCAACAAGCTTCACCTTCAGTTTCGAATATTCTTCGCGCGATAGCTGGCAATTCCCTATCATGTGCCTCCCGCTTCTCTGGTTGAAGCTGAACATCATGTCCTGGCATCCGTCTATGTTCCCGCAAAAGAAGCATCCTGATGAGTGCTCAGTATGCACTGACTCGAACATCCTGCTGCTGCGGTGGCACCGGAATCCCCTGACCATGAACTTGCACTCGCCCATCGAGGTGCAGCCAAAGACATGCTCGCCATAGCGGACCATGCTGGAAAACGCAACGTACTTGCTGTCATAAATGTCGCTTGATGCCTTCACAGCGTTGGCATTGGTGCAGCGGTTCGACTCGGACACTTCGGCTGAATTGCCAAGCACAATGCTGCCTGCATAACAGGCATTTTCCCCAAGCGCCTCAAGGATGGAATCCAAATCCTTCAGTTGGTTTATGCCCAGCCTGAACTTGCTTGCAAGTTTTTTGGAATATTCTTCGTTCTCATCGTACCTTATGAAAGCCGCCCCAGGGCAAAAGTCACCCTCCGAAAGAAAAGCTTCTTTCCCTGACAGCGCGGATGGGCGGCTGGAGATCGGGTCAGTGTATTTTTTCAGGTATGCCGAAAATTCCTGAATCTCCCCTATCTCCTCACCGAATATGACCCTGCATGTGCTTTTCCAAGCCTGGTTGATATCCATCAAAACCACGAAAATCAGTGCTTGAAGTGCCTCTTTTCCGTGAATATCATGGAAATGCCAAGCTCGTCAGCAGCTGCGATCACTTCCTCGTCCTTGATCGAGCCTCCGGGCTGCACTATGCAGGACACCCCTGCTTCGGCAAGCATGTCCACCGAATCTCTGAAGGGCAGGAAGGCGTCTGAAGCCGCAACCGTGCCCTCCAGGCCGAACCCGTTCCTCCTGGCCTTGTCGATCGCGATCTTGCACGAGTCTATCCTGCTCATCTGCCCTGCCCCGTTCCCAACAAGCTGCAGGTCCTTCACTATGGAAATCGCATTTGACTTGGTGTGCTTGACGAACTTGGTGGCAGCGTAGGCGTCCTCGATCTCGGGCTGGGCCGGTTTTTTCCTGCTCACCACCTTGGCGCTTGACTTGTCGTATATCCCGGGGTCCCTTCCCTGGTAGAGCATGCCGCCTGTGATGTACCTGAAGTTCACCACGCGCTCCTCGCTCATGTCCCATATGTTCGAAATGTCAAGGATTCGCCTGCTCCCCCGCTGCCGGAGAATCTGGAGCGCCTCCAGGTCATAGCCAGGGGCCACCACCACTTCGATGTACCTGGTGCCTATCGCTTTCGCAGTGGCTGCATCCACCTTTTGCGAAAAAGCTATGATGCCCCCGAAGGCCGACTCCGGGTCCGAAGCATACGCCTTGACATAGCTCTCCTCAAGCGTCTTTCCCTCAGCGCCGCCGCACGGGTTGTTGTGCTTGAGTATTACGGTTGCCACCTGGTTCTTGAACTCCCTGATCAGCCCGAACGCCGAATCAGCGTCCAGGAAGTTGTTGTAGGACATTATCTTGCTGCCCGCGTAAATTTTCGCATCGAAAATGCTGGTCCTCCCAAGAATCCGGTAGGCTGCGGCCTGCTGGCTCGGGTTCTCACCATACCGCAAGGGATAGGCTTTTTCGAATTTCATCTCCAGGAAATCGGGGAACAGCTCGGACTGGTCAAGGGCGGACAGATAGCGGCATATCGCTGTGTCATATCCGCTGGTCCTGGCAAATGCCTTGAGCGCAAGCTCCCGCCTCTTTTTCTCGTCAATCCCGCCGCTCTTTTTGATAGCCTCAATAATCCAGCCATAGTCATGAGGGTCGACAATCACTGTGACGTGCTTGTGGTTCTTGGCAGCTGCGCGCACCATGGCAGGCCCGCCAATGTCAATGTTTTCCACAGCCTCCTCGAAGGAGGTGCCCTGCCTGCCCACCACATGCTCGAATGGATAGAGGTTCACCACCACCAGGTCGATAGAGTCGATTCCAGCGACCTTTGCCTGCTTCACGTGCTCCTTGCTGTCCCGCTTGTAAAGTATTCCGCCATGTATCTTGGGGTGCATGGTTTTCACGCGGCCCTCGAAAAGCTCGGACACCCCGGTGATTGCGCTGACCTCCTTCACTTTCAGCCCATGCTTTTCCAGGAACGCAGCAGTGCCTCCGGTGGAGATGATTTCCACGCCCAGGTTGGCAAGTTCATTAGCAAAGGGAGCAAGGCCCTCCTTGTCCCAGACCGAGATTAAGGCTCGCTTGATTGCACTAGCCATATAAGACGACCGTCCGATTATGCCTGATAGTGTTTTTAAACCTCTTTGTGCCTTGTTTTTCCATGAACGAGTTCGCCGAAAAGAAGGCAGACAGGAAGCTTGTGGAGGAGCTTCTGAAAAAGCACCCCTCGCTCAAGCACGCGCATTCGCTTTCCATGTCCGAAGGCCCCATGCTCATAGATGAGACCAAGGGCATAGAAGTCCGCGCAAGGCAGCAGTTCGAAAAGTCTGTGAAAATCGAGCTTTCCGAAATCAAAAGGCTGAGGAAGCTGGTCCGCAGGTACAAGAAGCGCAAAGGCAGGCTTAGGGAGATCAAGGGCGAAAGGAAGGAAAACAGGGACTAGGTTTGCTCACTTGTCATCCAGGAAGTTGCCCGCCTCGGTCACAAAATTCCCATCAATGAGCATATGGCACGCGAATTTCTGGGGGTGTGTGTTCCCGATTTTCGAGTCCTCAAGAAGCGCACCATTGTTTGCAAGCATCTTTTTCAGTTCCTTCACGATGAGTTCCTTGTTTGGTTGGGAGGACAGCCCCAAAGAAATTATGTAGTCGAATTTCATGCCGGCAAAAGGGTCCTGATTTTTGGCAAGATTGTCGTAGCCTATGAACGAAATTTTCGGGACCACATCATTGTTCTCGAAATGCTTCTTGACCACAGAATTGCCTTCATAAGAGCCGGTCATCAGCACGTGAGCTATTGGTTTGTTGATTATCGGCGCAACCTCCAGGACGCTTTTCAGGGCAAAGAATTTTTTTNNTGCTACAAAGCCCGCGCAGATATTTGGGGGGGGAAGTGCGCAAGCTTGAATTCCCCAAGTATCTGGAAGAACTCAAGATGGTTGAGCGAGCTTCCGCAGATGGCGCGCACGCTGTCAAGAATTTCCTTGGCATGGTCCGAGCTTACTGCCAAAAAGTCGAATTCAAAGCTTGAGCCGCCAATCACATTGTCAATATAGATGGCGAAAGGCTCGCCCAGCACATACTCTTCCAGAGCCTTGAGCTTGGAGGTGGAGGAGAGCCTTACGTCGGCCTTGTAGTAATCCAAGCCCAAATAATTACGATCAATGAGCGCGCGATATCCTAGTATTACGCCTTGTTTTTCCAATTTCCTCATGGTTTGTGAAACGTAGGCAATCGAAAGCCGTGTCCTCTTGCTTATTTCTGCAAACGAATCCCTGCCCCTGAATGCAATGTCCGAAAGGAGAAGCATTTCCTTTTTATCCAAACTTATCCTCTGCTTCGCGTCGTACCTCCTGATCCCCCTGCTGTCTTCCCTTTCACTCCTTACAAGGAAGGTACGCGGCAGGAAAACAAGCTCGGTATACGTGTTAATCCTGCAATTCTTGATGATGTCACCGAATTTTCCGTAGAATTCCTTCCAGAACAGCCAGAATTCCCAATTCCCCCCTGCCCAAACCACAAAATCAAAGTCCCATTCTCCATTGGTCTCCAGCACCCACCAGATTTTCTTGCTCTGCATCAGAAAATCCAGCATTGCCTGCCTTTCCTCCCTTTTGCAGGAGAGCGCCACATAAACCCTGAAGCTCTCCACGCCAATTTTTGGCAGGTTGATAATGGTCTGATAGCCTGCAACTGCGCCTTTTTCCATCTTGGCGATTTTCTGCCTGCAGGCTTCCTTGCTGATCTTAAGGGTGGAAGACAAGGCCGCAAGCCTTACCCTAGCATCCACCTCAAGCATGTAAAGGAGCCGCCTTTCCCTTGCGCGGATACCTTTTGATTCTAGATTGCCCATAGCCTGGCCGTAGAAACCCATATTAGTAATAAGCATATAAAACTTGAAAAACTTATCATTTATTGTAATATTAATGTTATTATTCAAGTATTTAAGTAAAAATTCTTTTATATTTCAAATCCCAAACACACAGGGGAGCAGATGGACATACAGCAGGCTTTTGACACCACGGCAAAAATCCTGTTCGGAGAGGAAGTCGGCAGGCTGCAGGATTTTGCGCCCTACTTGAAGGAGGCAATGCTGCCTTACCAAATGAAAAAGTCCTCTGTTTCAGGCAAGAACGTGATGGTCTCAAGCCCGTACTACTTGCCTGAGGCAACTTTCGTTTCCCAGGATGAAATATCCCTGCTTAAATTCCCTCCGCTTAACGTGAACGAGATAAAGGACATCGACTCACTTTTTTCAGCAGTCTCCGAGCGAACAATTTACTGCGGAAACAAGCTGTTCGGAAGGAATCAGGATGTGGTGGAGGTTGACAACTGCATTGACTGCACCAACGTGCTCCACTCGCATAACGTTTTCAATGTAAAGCACGGCGCCTATCTCTCAGGCACCAGGGAAGGCGAGCACATATTCGGGGTTACCGGCTACCCAGGCGCCCAATTTTCCATCCGCACAGTGGAAGGAGTGGGCGCCAAGCGCTGCTTTGAGACGTTCTACGGCACCAACCTTGCTGACACGTATTATGCCCTCAACTGCATTGGATGCCAGGACTGCATCTTCGCGTTCAATCTCCGCTCCAGAAGGCATTGCATTGGGAATTTGGAGCTGCCCAAGGACCGCTACCAGAAACTCAAGGCAAAGCTCACTTGCGAAATGGGTGATGAGTTGAGGGCGAAAAAACGCCTCTTCTCCCTTGCCGACATAGCATTTGCAGGGAGGAGGAAAGAGGACATACCGGAGGAAAAAGTGGCTTATGACGGTCCGGTTCCGCGCAAAGTCGAGGAGGCGTTCCAATCAACCACGCAGCTTGTAATTGGAAAAAGAAGGAAGGCGATAAAGGACTACGCGGTATGGCTTTCTTTGCGTGCCCTTAAGGTGAAAAAGGTAAAGGGCGCATTCGGCAGCCCGACTTACAAGATCGACGAATTTCCAATCACGGGCCAAATACCTGCGGACAGGCTGGTGACTCTTGAGGAAGGGATAGATTACTCGCTGAAAAACACCATAAGGCTCAAGCAAGGCGAAGAGCCATCTTTGGAGGAATTGCTCTCCCGTGTGGCTAAGGTCGCCTACTTCAGCGTTGAATTCGTGGACGGGCAGAACGAGGATTGCGTGGACACGCCTTCCATATTCACGGGCTCCAACGTCTACAAGGTATGGGACGTGACCAAGGGGAAGAATTCCGCTTACTCAACAGGGGTAGTGGAATCAGAGCACATCTTCGGCGGCTACTTCCGCATCCTGAAATGCCAGTTCTGCATCAACTGCTATGACTCGACCAGCATCAAGGGCTGCTTTGAAGTCGACCAATCCTACTCCACCCGCGACAGCTATCTCTGCCATAATGTGGAGAACTGCGAGAACTGCATCCTCTGCTTCAACGTCAAGTCCATGCGCTACGCGGTGGGGAACACCGAAGTAGGGAAGGAGGAGTTCATGCGCATCAAGAAAATGCTGCTCGAGCGGATAAATTCCGAGCTTGACAGGGGCAGGAATGTGCCCTTCAGCGTCTTTTCCCTGCCAAGAGTTGCAAAAAGCAGGGAATAAAGCCAGCTTTAAATACTGTTCCGTGCAGTTAGCTTGCCGACAATATATCTTTAAATAAATGAGATGGCGAATATGGGCATGCCGAAGCTTTCCAAGGTCCGGGAGATTCTGCTTTATTCTGAGACGGTGACGGCTTCGGACGTCAGGAACTTCTTTGACCAGGTTCTCAAGTCGAGGATACCCTTCTTGGGCTTCCTGGATTTTTCAGGCATATTCTCCCTCAACGTGGTGCGGCTCATAATCACCAAGAAGCTGAACACGATCCACTTCTATGTAAACGAGAAGCGCTCGCTTTCAGAGCTCTCCTTGCTGGTCTTTCCCTACAAGATATCCGAGCCCATGGAAATCGAGAGGGTAAAGTCCTCGCTTATTTCTGTCCCCAAATGGTTCCTCCTTTTCGGAGGCCAGAACTTCCTGGATTTCACGGTCAAGGAAAAAACGCAGGAGATCAACCTGCGCATAGTGAAGTTTCTTGGCAAGTTCCTTGGCTTTGGAAGCGCGATCGATGAGAACGGCAACAAGAGCACCATCATCAGCACTTCACCGGAAAAGTTCATGATGGTGGACATGGCGCAGAATCCGGCAGTTTTCATAGACATACTCGACCCAATACCCAAGAGGATGTCGGTCACCTCCCGCTACCCGATTTTCGAGGAAACCGGAATCACGGTGGGCGTGGACAACTTTGACGTTTTCCAGCACACACTTTTCGTGGGCGCTTCAGGAACAGGAAAAAGCAAGGCGCTTTACGCAATGATAAAGGCAATCGAGGCAAAATACGTTGACGATGTCAAGATAGTGGTGATAGACCCCCACGGCGAGTTCGTCAAGTCGCTCTCGGACTATAAGATTGTCAACCTGATCGACAATTACATTGAGCCTTTGGACGTGGGCGGGATAAAAACGCCCCTCATGACCCAGCTGATCGCGCAGCTCCTGGCTTCCTCGGTCGGGCAGGAGAACAAGTATTCCGAGCGGGTGCTTTTCTACTCCACCCACATTCTCTCCTCAATTGACAAGATGGACCTGAGGAACATCAGCCTGNNATCTACATACACCACTTCAACGACGCGGTTTTGCCCATCCTCAACTTCGTTGGCGAGTACGAGCTTTACCTGGGCGGGGAGAAAATCCGCGAAAACCTCTTTGACCTGATAGCCCACAACCGCATCACCGTGGTTTCGTTCAACCCCAACTTCTTTGGCAAGAACATGATAAACTTCCTTGCCGGTGCGGTCATCAACCAGATGTACATCCTTGCAATCACCGAAAAGCTCCACCAGCCGACCATTCTCATAGTCGACGAGTTCCAGCGCGTGGAGACCAAGGTCGCCCGCGACATACTTGCCGAAACCCGCAAGTTCAACCTTTACTTCTACATGTCAATGCAGTACCTGGGCCAGATGAGCAAGGAAGTCCACGACAGCGTGATTTCGAACATAAGGAACATAGTGGCCTTCAAGTCGAACAGGCAGGACGCCACCATGCTCTCGTCAATAATGGAAATCAAGATAGAGGAGTCCTTCAAGAAGGCGCGCTCGCAGACCGAGCTTGAGGAATCCAAGAAGGAGATGTTCGTAAGATTGCACCAGAAGGAGTGCATAGTCCGGCTTTTCGACGGCAAGAAGTACATCCTGCCCATGAAGCTGAAGGTGGTGGACGTGGCAAAATGGGGCTACAAGGAGGTGGCTCAGCCAGAGTACACCCACCTCACCCCGATGCAGCACAAGCCAGGCTACAAGAAGCCCCATGCGCAGAACGACCAGCCAGAAGAGCAGCCGCAATACACCTATTCGCAATCCGTTCAGGAGCGGTCTGCAAGAAAACCCAGTGCTCAGATCGATGAAGAGGAAGAAAGCCAGCCTGGGGAAGAGGAGCAGCCAAAGAAGGGCAAGGGGCCAAGGGAGGCCCAGGACTGGTCCAGCTTCAAGATGGAAAAGGAGCTTGAGGAAGAGCTGGAAGAAAAACCCGGGCAGCAGGGGGAAGAGGAGGAAGTGATACGCCCGCAGGAAAAGGAAGTTCCATTTGAAGAAGAGCCCAGGGAAGAAAAGGAAGAGCCGCAGGAGGAAAAACCATCGCCGCGCGCAAAAACACGGCGCAGCCACGCAGAAGCGGAAATCGAGCGCCTCCTGCAAAGGAAGCCAAAAGAAATTGCGGAAGAAGAACCCTCTTCAGACAACGAGGGCATTTCCGAGGTCGACCGCATAATTAACCGGAACCTGAAGCGCAAGCCAGGGAAAAAGGAAGAAGAGGAAGAGCCTTCGGCCGAGGCAGAGCCTGAAGACGAGAACGCATTTGTTGAAGAGGAGCAAGG
>DUFS01000027.1:26554-59522 GCA_013331805.1 Microcaldota archaeon
GTCAGGCAGTCAATGAAGGAAAGGGAGGGGCATGAAGAACCTCCTTTTGAGCCTGCGCAGGAAGAAAGGGTGCCTGCACGAACAAAAGCAAAGAAGGAAGAAGAGGGGGAAGAGCCTGAAGGGCAGGGAGAGGAAATGCCTGGAAAGGAGCCTAAAGCCAAAAGCAAGCCATCCAAGAAAGTCCTGCCCAAGCCTCCTGCCAAAAAAAGCGCGCCGAAAGCAAAGAAAAAGAAGAAGTAGCCTATTTCTGCATCCCGACATTGTAGATATCTTTCTCAAGGTTCCTACGTTGCCCAAGCTGTTTCAAAATCTTCCTGTGCACCAGCCCTTTTACTTGCAGGTACTTCTCCCTTCCCAACTCGGCGTTCCCAATAGCATAACGCAGGTTCTTCACATTGAAGCAGAACATAGATTCGTGCACGTTCTCGCAGTTGTGGCAGAACATCGAGTCAGTGCAATCCCTGCAGGTGTCCATCTCAAAGCACCGCTTGAGTTTGACCGAATGGTAGCAGTGGATGCAGAACTCTGAGTCAAACATTGCGTTGCAGCCGTAAACGTGCTCGCAGCTTCGAGGCCAGAACGAATAGGCGCAGTGCTTGGAATAGACAACGGGTGAGGAACGATAACTGTTTGCAGACTGGGTCGGAGTAGGGCATTCGATAATGTTGGTGTTGGTGCCCTCTTCATATTCCGTGGAAAAGAACGCAAGCTTGCCAATGGCTCTTCCGACTGCCTCCATTGTCAATCCTTCTGCCTCTTTATCAGAAATCCTTGCGGACTCCCCAAACGCAAGCGCCTCAGCCTGGGTAAGCAGCCTGTTTTTGGGAAGAAGGAAGTAGTTGCAGTAGTCCCAGCGCCTCACTGTCTTTCCGCTTGCTGCTGATAGGTGCTGCTCGCTTTTCCTGACACGTCTGCTGAGCCATTCCGAATAATCGTCAATCCTGCCTGGCAGCCTTTTCCCGAACAGGATTTCGCAGGTCTTGGCAAATTCCCCCTCAATTGGCATCATGTTTCCTTCCTTCTTCGTTTCCTTTGGCATGTTAGGCAGCAATGGCTTAGCCAAAGGCACGCCTCCAACAATGTCAATCAGCGAGGGCGCCTCCTTTTTTTGCTCAAGCTCGCTTGCCAATTGGAACACGAGCGAATCCTTAATCCTCCTGTACTTCTCAGGCTCAAGCTCCAGGTTGCCAATTGAATTCCTCCTGTTTTTCAGGCTGAAGCAGAACATGCAGTCGCTGCAGCTGGAAAGATTGTGCGAGTAGTAGCAGTCCGAGGAGTTCTGGCCCATCCAGAATTCAAAGCAGCGTTTTTCCTTGAATGTCTCATAGCTTTTTATGCAGAACTGGGACTCTCCTATGCCATTGCATCCAAAGCAGCTGTCGCACAGCCTCCCAAGCGTGGAGAATGCGAGGTATTTGCAGTCCCCGAACTTTCCGGTCTCGTGCATGAAGAAGCTGTCGGATATATTAGAGCTTTTTTCCACTTCCCCAGAATTCCCAAGAATGACGCTTCCTGCGTAGTAAATCCTCTCTCGCACGGCTTGCGCGATTGAATCAATGTCCTTTATCTCATTCAAATTAAGCGGCGGATAACTTTTCCCAAAATCAATTTCGTCAAAGCCTATCCATTTAGAGCCTTCCCCATAAGCCGAAATGGCATACGCCACATCCTTGCCAGTAACGCTTGACTTCCGGTGAATAATGGGCTCGTTGTTATGCGTGAGCCATTTTGCATACTCTCCGATATCGCCAAGCTCGCGCTTGAAAAGGACCTTGCAGGCCGCGTCCCAGCGCCTTTGGATGGTTTGCATGCAGGTTGTACCCATGTTCTTGCCGCCCATATTTGGCATGGCTTGGGTTATAATTCTAATTTGGACATATGCCCTATCCTTGAGTCGCCCCTGCTCAGAATCTCTTCTTCAGGTAGTCCTTGAGCACAAACGGAAGGAGCTTGGACTCGGCTCTCCGCAGCCTCTCCTGTATGCTTCTCCTGCTTACCTTGGCAGCCCTGGCAAGCTTTTCCAGCGTTGCTCCTCGCGGCCAGGAATAGTACCTGCTCAAGCGTCACCCCCGGGAACTTCTCGGACGAAAGGCTGGTCTGGCAGTCATGGTGGAAAACGCCAATGGTTGCGGACTTCACTTTTTTCATATGAATTTCACCACTTTGCCGAATTTAAGCCTTCTTGCCCTTGTAGCATCCCAGATCGCATATGTCAAATCCGAACGTTCCTTGCTTTTCCAGCCGTTGGAGAAGTTCCTTGACAACAATTCCCCTGATTCTCATGTATTCTTCCCTTCCCAGCTCCACATTCCCAATGGCATAGCTTTTGTTTTTTGTATTGAAGCAGAACATAGAGTCAGAAAGCCCTTCGCAATTATGGCAGAACATGCTCCGATAACAGTTCTTGCAGCAGTCCATGTCCATGCATTGGCTGACCTTGACGCAGTCATGGCAGCGGAGGGAGTAAGAGGAATCCATCATCAGCACGCTGGAGCCGAAAACCGAGTCGCAGTTCTGCACGTGAGTGGTGTAGCCGCATTTTTTTGAATAGGTTGCATCCCCCACCCTGAAGCAGTCGCTTGAGTAGTATTTCATCGGAGTTTCAGGTATGTTGCTGTTGCCTCCAGTGTCATAGTCCACATTGTAGAAAGCGATCTGGCCCAATTTTGATATAATCCCTTCGACGCTCGCATTTTCCAAGCCGCCAATGGCTATGTGGCGCCTGGCAGTCTCAAACGCCTCCTCCCGGGTCGCCATTCTTCCCCTGGGGACGTATTTGCACCAGAAATAATTGCAATAATGCGATTCGCTTCCAAAAGCAGTCTTGATTTCCCTCACAGGCTCGCTTCGCTCGGACAGGAATTTTTCATACCTACCCATGGGCGATAGCTCCTTCCCGAAGATGAGCCTGGTGGCCGACCTGAACGCGCCCTCCGCGATGCCTTTTTCCCCATCTCCCTTATTGCCTTTAGGAACCGATATCCCGGCCAGTTCAGCCCCCTTCGGGATGCCAAAATCGAACAGCGAATGGAATTTCTTGTGCTTGACCAGGTATTCGCGGCTTTCCTCAAGCAGCTTTTCCTTTATGGCAAGGTATTTTTCCTTGGGCAATTCCAGGTTGCCAATGCAATATTTCCTGTTCTGGAGGTTGAAGGAAAACATAGCCTGAGCGCAGCCTGTGCAATCGAAGCAGAAGAACATGTCCGAGCAATTCACATTCAATGAGCATTCAAAGCACCTTGCAATGTCCGCGCCCCCAGTGATCCTGATGAGATGGTTCCCACGAATCAAAGTATTGCTCCCAAACACATTCGAACTATCCATGCGGACAAAAGACGAATATGCAACGTATTTTGAAGAAACGACAGTGTGCGAGTTTTTGACATAAAAGCTGTCAGAGCAATTGTCTGCGTTTTCCACGAATTTCGAGTTCCCGAAAATCTTGTTCCCTGCATAAAGGAATCTGTCAGACAGGGCGGAGATTATGGAGTCGAGGTCCTTGACTTCGTTGATCCCCAGGGCGAGGTATTTTTTCCCATAGTCAACCTCGTCCTCTGAAACGAAACCAGCCCCATCGCAGTACCTGTCCGAGCCAACAATGACGCCCTTTCCTGAAACTGCCGACCTTTTTTCCTTGTAGGGCATGTAGTGGCGCTCGTTAAGGTAGGCGGCATATCCGTCAAGCTCCCCGATTTCACCGCCAAAAATGACCCTACAGGTCTTTTTCCACGCATCGTTAAGGTCCATTTATTTCATCGCCCCGATGTTGTATATGTCCCATTTCAGGCTTTTGGTCTTGTCGATCTCGTCTGCTATCTGCCCCACAAGGATGCCCTTTGTCTTTGCGTAAGTTTCCTTGTCCAACGGCGTATTCCCAATGTGATGCCTTCTCCCCTTCATGTTGAAGCAGAACATGCAGTCCTGCAAGGCCTCGGAATTGTGGCAGAAGTAGGAGTCCGAGCACTTAAGGCAGCCGTCCAGCTCAAAGCAGCGGTTCAGGTAAAGCGAGTTGTAGCTCTTGAGTGAGAATTGGGACTCAATCACGCGGTTGCAGCCATAAACGTATTTTGAATGGAGCGAAATCGAGGTCATGGCGGTGTTTTCCGAATAGGTCGCCTCAAATCCCTTGTATATGTTCACGCTGGAAAGAACGATAGGATTTTGCATTACATTGCGATTCTCCCCAGCCCAAAACTCTGATGTAAAATAGGCTATTTTGTCCAATCCCTTTTGGATGGAGCTTACTGACCCAATTTCCCTTTCATCTAATGCCAATTTACCCAGCTCAAGTGCATCAAAAACCCTGACTGTTCTTTTCCTTGGCATTTCAGATATCATTCCGAAGTTAAGGGGGATGCACGTAGTTGTTCCGAACGCAGTCTTCACTTCCTCCACTCTGATGGTGTTTTCGCCAAGCCATCCCTCGAGCTCCGATATGCGTCTTGGCTGCTTTCGGAAAAGTATGGAATAGGTGGAGGCAAATCCCCTTTCAACCGGTTCCACATCGCTTCCAACTTCTGGGGTCTGCGGATTTATTTTCGGAAGTGTGCTGGAAAGCCCTTTCGGGCAAAGCTCATACAGCGATGGATAGCGCCCGTTTTTTTCAAGTTCCTCGGCGATTTCTGCCAGCAGCTTTGCCTTAAGATCTCTGAATTTTTCCTTTGGAAGCCGGAGGTTTCCTATCAGATGGCTCTGGTTTTTCTGCCCGAATGAGAAAAGCAAATCATGGCATCCTACGCAATTGAAGCTGAAGTATATGTCAGATGAATCTCCTAGAAAATGCGATTCAAAGCAGCGATGGAGGTTTATCCCTGCCACCACGCGCGCGAGATGTTCGCCGTTTGCAGTATAGCCGGACCCGAAGACATGCTTGCTTCCTCTCCTTATCATGAAAGAAGAGTGGATATGCGAAGACTGCTCTATATTAGTTGAATTATATACGAATTGGGAATCCAGGATTATGTCGGACTTTTCAACGTGGGCGGAGTTGCCTAGATAGCGGTTGCCGGAATATTCTAGTTTTTCCCTAAGAGCTGCGACGAGCGAGTCAATGTCCTTAATTTCATTAATATTCAGCCCGTATTCCCTGTTAGTCGTGAGCTCGTCCTCGGAAATGAACCTTGCCCCTTGCGGATAAGCGTCCCTTGCCACGATGACTTCCTTTCCGCTGGCATGGGACCTGCGCTTCGCCACTGGAAGAAGATACTCTGACAAATAATCCTCGTACTTGCCTAGTCCTCCAAGCTCGCGCCCGAACAGCGCCCTGCATGTGCCTGCCCAGCTTTTCTCCAATGCCCTTTCAAGCTCAGGATCCATGCTTACCCTTCCGTTCCCTTTTCCCAGTCCTCTTCGAATATGGCAACAAGCTCTTTTACCCCTTCTCCTTCCACCAAAACAGCAGCTTCCCTGTTCTTGTTCAGTGCGCTTTCAGAAAGGTTGATGCTTCCGATCAGCGCTTTTTTGCCGTCCACAATGATGAACTTGCTGTGCGTCAGCTTGTAGGAAAGCGAAGCCCATTTCATATCAACCCCGAGCTCGGAAAGCAGCGCATACACCCTGGTTTTGCGGCTGTCGTCCACGCGGGGCTCCATTATCACGCGCACCTCCACTCCCCTTGACTCCGCCTCCCCAAGCTCCCGGATCACTTCCTCTGAGCTGAAGGTATAAATTTCAATGTCAATGGTGCTATTGGCAGTCCGGATGAAATCGATCACATCGCCCTCGGCATCCGGGGAAAAAATGAAGTCCACTTTTGCATTGCACCCTGCACAGGCAGGCTGGGGCAGGAATGCGATGAATATTAACATGGCACCGACTGAAAGAAGGAGAAAAAGTATGATAACTGTTTTAGTATCCAACGCCGCTCCCATACTCATCAATCCGCTCCACATGCAGTTTTTTCCCGAAAGAATGCCTCATTGCCCCCACCAATGCCTCCGCTGCCTCGAAATTGGTCAGGCAGGGTATTCCATTCTCCAAGCAGGCCCGGCGGATCCGAAAGCCGTCTGTATTGGCGACCTTGCCTTTTTTGGGGGTATTGAAAACCAGATGAATGCTGCCTTTCTTGATTTCCGAAAGTATGTTCGGTTCTCCTTCTGATATTTTCTTGAGCAACTTTACCTTGCCTCCGATTTGGGCGGCAGTCGTGGGCGTTGCATACACGGAAAATCCCATTTCAAAAAGCGCCTCTGCAAGCGGCTTGGCGCGCTCCTTGTCGCCGTCCTTGAGGCTGATTGCCACCCCCCCAGACCGTGGAATCTTCAGGTTCGCCCCCAAAAGCGCCTTCATGAAAGCCAGCGGGAAATCGTAATCAGCCCCCATGCTCTCCCCGGTGCTTTTCATCTCCGGCCCAAGCACAGTGTCCGCGCCTGGCAGCTTAAGGAAAGGGAACACCACTCCCTTGACGGCATAATGGGACATGTGCGGCATTTCGGTTGCCCCAAGTTCCTCCAGTGTCTTTCCCATTATTACTTTGGTGGCAATTTTCACAAGAGGAACGCCGGTTGCCTTGGAAAGGAAAGGCATGGTCCTGCTTGCGCGCGGATTTGCCTCAAGCACGTATAGCACGTCATTTTGGACAACGTACTGGATGTTTATCGAACCCTTGGTCTTGAGAGCAAGCGCTATCCTTTCGGAAACCTCCAGTATCTTTTCCTGAACCTCCTTTTTCAGGCGCACGCAGGGCACCACGTTGTTCGCATCCCCGGAGTGCACTCCTGCGCGCTCCACATGCTCCATTATACCGCCGACAAAGAGCCTCTTTCCGTCAGCCACCCCGTCTATCTCGCACTCGATCGCTTTTTCGATGTACTTGTCAACGAGCACGGGCTTCCTTTCCGAAACCTCCACTGCCTCGCCAATGTATTTCCGCAGGCTCTCCTCATCATAGACGATCTGCATTCCCCTGCCTGCAATCACGTAGCTCGGGCGCACAACAATAGGGTAACCGATCCTTGTGGCATGCTCCACCGCCTCCTGCTCGTTTGTCGCAGTCGCATTGTCCGGCTGGCGGATTCCAAGCTCGTGCAGCAGCGCCTTGAATTTCTCCCTGTCCTCGGCAATGTCAATGCCCTCCATCTGCGTGCCCAGTATTTTCACACCGCTCATCTCCAGCCTTTGCGCAAGGTTGATCGAGGTCTGCCCGCCGAACTGGACAATCACCCCTTCGGGCTTTTCGTGCTCGATTACGTTCATCACGTCCTCAAAAGTAAGGGGCTCGAAGTAAAGCCTGTCTGATGTGTCAAAATCAGTGCTCACTGTCTCCGGGTTGTTGTTTATCATTATGGACTCGATTCCTATCTCCCTAAGTGCAAAGGCAGCGTGGCAGCAGCAGTAGTCGAATTCAATGCCCTGCCCGATCCTGATCGGCCCGCTTCCGATTATCACAACCTTGCGCCTTCGGGTTGGCTTGCTTTCATTCTCGTTTTCATAAGTGGAATAGTAATACGGGGTCAATGCCTCAAACTCGGCAGCGCAGGTATCCACCATCTTGTAAACCGGCACAATGCCGGCCTTTTTCCTCATATCGCGCACCATGGATGTCTCATGCCCGATTATGGAGGCAATCTGCTCGTCAGAATAGCCCACCCTTTTGGCCTCGTAAAGCAGCTTCCTTCCGAACACTTCCCTCTTGAGCCGGTTTTCCATGTTCGCATACGCATCCAGCCGGTCCAGGAACCACAAGTGGATTTCAGTGAGCTTGTTTATCTTTTCCTTTTCCCACCCCAGCCTCAGCGCTTCCAGAATTGCGTAAATCCGAAGGTCGGTTGGCGCCGCCAGATGGTGCTCGATATCCTTTGGCTGGATTTTCACCTTTTTCATTTCAACCGAGCGAAGCGCCTTGCCAAAAGCCTCCTCAAAAGTCCTTCCGATTGCCATTGTTTCCCCTGTTGACTTCATCTGCGTGCCGATCACCCGGTTGCTTTCAGGTATCTTGTCGAAGGGCCACCTGGGGATTTTCACCACGCAGTAGTCCAAAGAGGGCTCAAAAGCCGCAGGAGTGGTCTTGGTGACCGCGTTTTTTATCTCGTGCAAGCCCAGCCCGAGCGCGATTTTTGCAGCCACCCTTGCAATCGGATAGCCGGTTGCCTTGGAAGCCAGCGCCGAGGAGCGGGAAAGGCGGGGGTTCACTTCCACCACAACGTACTCGCCGGTTTTCTGGTTGAGCGCGAACTGTATGTTGCAGCCCCCTTCGATTTTCAAAGCGCGGATTATCTTTATTGCGGCGCTGCGAAGCATCTGGTGCTCGTCATCGCTCAGGGTTTGCGAAGGCGCAACCACCACGGATTCCCCGGTGTGAACGCCCATTGGATCGATATTCTCCATGTTGCAGATGGTGATGCAGTTGTCATACGAGTCCCGCATCATCTCGTATTCGAATTCCCCCCATCCCAGCACAGACTGCTCCACAAGCACCTGGTGGGTTGGCGAAAGCGCGAAGCCAAGCTCAAGAAGCTTGTCAAAATCTTCTTTGCCCCTGGCTATTCCTCCGCCTGTGCCTCCCAATGTGAACGCAGGGCGCAATATCAGGGGAAAGGGATGCGTCGCAGCAAACTCCCATGCCTCCCCGGCAGAATTGGCGGCTACGCTTTCAGGTATCGGCTCCCCTATTTTCTGCATGAGCGATTTGAACTTGCCCCTGTCCTCTGCCATTTCAATTGACTCGATTCCTGTGCCGAGCATTTTCAGATTGTATTTTTTCAGGATGCCTTTCTTGTGCAGCTCCACGGCGAGGTTCAGGCCCGTCTGGCCTCCCATTGTGGCGATAAGCCCCTGGGGCTTTTCCTTCTCGATTATCCTTTCCAGGAAGTCTGCGCGCAGGGGTTCGATGTATACAATGTCAGCAATCTCCTTGTCGGTCTGTATTGTGGCGGGGTTGGAATTGACCACCACAACTTTCACGCCCTCTGCCCTAAGCGAGGCGCATGCCTGCGAGCCCGAGTAGTCAAACTCCGCAGACTGCCCGATTACTATGGGGCCGCTCCCTATTACCAGCACCTTTTCTATGTTTTTTCCCACCAGCTTCACCAAATTCCACCAGCCTATATCTTTCCCATCAGCTTGGAGCTTCGATCCAAGTCATGGAAAATTTCCGCGGAAATTTTTCAGCATTGGAATCGCAATTCCAATATAAGGAAAAATTCTTTCAGATTTTTTCCATCAGTTTCAGCATGATCGCCTTCTGCATGTGCAGCCTGTTCTCCGCCTGGTCGAAAACCACAGACTGCTTGCCGTCAATAACTTCGTTCGTGATTTCCAGCCCCCTGTGCGCAGGCAGGCAGTGCATCACAATGCAGTCTTTTTTCGCATGCGACAACAATTCCTCGTTCACCTGGAATGGCATGAAAGCCTTTGTCCGCTCGGCCTTTTCATCCTCAAGACCCATTGAAATCCAGGTGTCCGTGTATACCACATCAGCTCCGCCAACGCCCTGCGCAGGGTCGCTGCAAACCTCCACTTTCCCGTATTTTTTCGCCTCATGCAGGTATTTCTGGTTTGGCTGGTATCCCTTGGGGCAAACCAATGTCACTTCCATACCTGCCTTTGCGCATGCAAGCATGAGCGAATTTGCCATGTTGAATCCGCAGTCTCCGACAAAGGCGAATCTGTTCCCTGCCTTGAGCTTGCCCTTTTCTGCCATGGTTTCCAGGTCGGATAGCGCCTGGCAGGGGTGCTCCTCGTCGGTCAGGGCGTTTATCACAGGAACCCCGGCATGCTTGGCTATTTCCAGCAAGTCGGTGTGCTTGTATAATCGCGCCATTATGATGTTCACATACCTGCCCAGGGTTTTGGCAGTGTCATGCATTGTCTCCCCTCGCGAAAGCTGGGAGGTGGTAAAGTCAAAGTAGATGGCATGCCCGCCCAGCTGAGTCATGCCTGCTTCAAAGGAGACGCGCGTCCGTGTGGAAGCCTTCTCAAACACCATTGCCAGCGTCTTTCCCTCAAGCGTATGCGCGTATTTCCCAGGATTTTTCTTCACTTCGGAAGCTAAGCCTACGTAATCCCCGATCTTTATCTTGTCCAATTCCCATATTGACAGCAGGTTCATGTTCTCACCCCTTGTTTCTACAGCATTGATACAAACTTGTCGAAAAGGTATTTCGAGTCGCACGGCCCTGGATTTGCTTCAGGATGGTACTGCACGGCAAACACGGGCAGCTCCTTGTGCTGCATGCCCTCCACTGTTCCGTCTATCAGGTTCCTGTGAGTCACTTCGAACTCGCTGGGCAGCGTTTTCTCATCCACAGCAAACCCGTGGTTCTGCGTTGTGATTGTCACCTTGGCAGCCTTCACATCCAGCACAGGATGGTTGCCGCCCCTGTGGCCGAACTTGAGCTTGTAAGTTTTGGCGCCTGCAGCCTGGCCAAGCAATTGGTTGCCAAGGCAAATCCCGAATATCGGCAGCTTTCCGAAAAGCTTCCGTAGCTCATTGCTCTCCTTTGTAAGCAGCGCCGGGTCGCCAGGCCCGTTCGAAGCGAGGATTCCGTCAGGTGAAAAGGCCAGCATTTCCTCGGCGCTCGTGCTGAATGGCACCACCACGACTTCCAAGCCGCGCTTGGCAAGCTCGCGCACAATGCCCATCTTTACCCCGTAATCAATGAGCACCACCTTCTTGCCCCCTTTTCCGTAGGATTTTGCCTCGCCAACTGAAACCTTTTCCACGAAATTGATTTTCGAATAGTCAAGCTCGCGGGCCATGGACAGCAACTCCTGCTGGTCCTCCTGCTTTTCGCAAACCGAAAGGCAGGCGGGCATGACGCCGGAATTCCTGATGAGCCTGACCAGGAACCGCGTGTCGATTCCCCAAATTCCGGGTATTCCGGCATCCTCCATCCTCTTGCCCAAGGTTGCCGTGCTATTGGCGTGCCTCGGGCCGGAGCAAAGCTCGCGGACCGCATATCCTTCGACCTGCATCTGGCTGCTTTCGCACCAATCGGGCTGCATTCCATAATTGCCAATAAGGGGGTAGGTTGACACGAGGATCTGGCCGGCATAGGACGGGTCGGTAAGGGACTCCTCGTAGCCGGTCATATTGGTGGTGAAAACAATCTCCCCCACGCGCCTTTCTGTTGCGCCAAATCCCTTTCCGAAAAAAATGGATCCGTCAGAAAGAACCAGAACAGCCTTCTTTTCAGCTAACACATGAACCCAAGAGTATTGAATGCATACAAAATGAATTTAAACGCGCCGGTCCGGCTGCAACTTAATTCCTATTCTCCTTTCCGTATCCTTTCAAAGTGGTTGGAGACCGAATCCAGATGGTACCTTCCATAGTCCTGTATTGTGTAAATCACGTAGAAGCCAACACCAATGCCAATAAGCATCAGGGGAATGGTGAAAAGCTTTCCGTAATAGCTTTGCGGCACCAAGTCGCCGTATCCGACGGTGGTTATCGTGGAAGTGGTGAAGTAAACCGAATCCTCCCAGGTCCAGCCTTCAACGAAATGGAAGACCAGTGTCGCGACCAGGTAAACCCCTGCAAGCAGGAGCCCTGCGTACATGATTCTCTTTTTCATGCGCGCCTTTTCCCGGTCGATCTCCTGCTTGTAATGCGCTTCAAAGTCAACTGCCTGGTGGATTACCTCTGAGTTCTTTTTGTCGATTGAATAGCTTCTTTTGGCCACTACTTCACCTTGGAGTTGTTATCCAGTGCCATTTCATAGGCCTTGTAATAGTTTTCCACCAATTTGTCCCAGTTCAGGTGCGACATCATGCCATAGGCGCTTGCCTTTTCCTTTTCAAGCTCCTTGGCAGGCAGTTTGTAAACCCTCTCAAGCTCGCGCGAAAGCTCTTCTGATGCCTGCTGCGAGCTTTTGCCTGCCATGCGTATTACCTTCACGCCGCAGCCCTTTTTGTCCGCTTTTTTCATAATGAACCTTCCGAATCCGGTCATGTCCGATGTAATTGCAATGTCCCTTTTCACCGCAGCCTCGACCGGGGTGTAGCCAAACGGCTCGTAGCGCGACGGGAACACTCCAACGTCCATTGCCGCGATCACATCATAATAATTGAGGTTCATCAGGCCGTCGTTGGGTTTCATGTAAGTCGGGTAGAAAATAACCTTCACAGGATTGGATTTTTCGTTGTTCAGCCCGGCGGATACGCAGGCGTTAATAATGGAATCGTTCTGGTAGGAGATGTCGTAGCAGTTGATGTGGGGCCGCTCGCCGTCCTTGATAAAGCCCTTTGCCATATTTCCAACGTCCAGCTTAATCTCGCCTTGCAAGAGGGACATCGCGGCCTGGAGGTTCACATAAGGCTTGCCCTTGGTCTCAGGAATCTCCTTCAGTATTTCATTTATCTTGTCCAGGAGAAGGTAGTTCTTTATGACCGAGATTTTCGGGCCCTTTACAGAGCTTGGCGCGAAGATGAAGGCAAAGACCTTCCTTTCATTGCCATCCTTGCTCTTTTTCAGCCGGCTGTTCAGTTTGGCAAGCGCATCAATGAATATGTCAAATCCCTTGTTGGTGAACTCATACCTTCCGGATATGTAAACGAAAAGCGCGTTGTCGTATCTCATCTCATAATAGCTGGTGAAGCACGCCTCCACGAACTGCTGGAGCTCTCCCCTGGCATAGGCTGAAAGGTCGTGTGTTTCCTCATCGCCCTTGCCGTTCCCAAATTCGATGCCATTGACCGTGATCACATCCGCCTTCCTTCCCAGGATGTATTCAACTTCCTGAGCAACCGTTTCGCTCACTGTTGTGAATACTATGCATTCCTTTGCGGCTGCCACCTCGAGCTGGTGCTTGCCTTCGCACCTGTTGTTGTAAGCCACGTTGAGGGAAATCGGTACTTTAGCCTTCTCAGCCTCGTTATAAACGTCCACTCCGGCAGAAGCCAGCGTCCTTCCCAGCACGGTTGCATGGGTTGTGAACACGGTTGCCAGCCCCAGCCCCTTTATCTTGCAGTGGAGTATTGCCGCGCCAGCTATCCACTCGTGGAATTGCAGCACTGTGCTTTCCTTGGCAAAAAGCCCCTTGGAAAAAAGCCTTTCAAGAAGCATGCCCACCCCCAGGCACCAAACTATGTTTTCAGTGAAGTCCCAGGACTTTTCCATTATGGAATCGATCCCAAAGTGCTTCCAGAGCAGGAACTTGAAATAGTTCGACTGCTTGTCCTTTTGCATGCCCTGGCCATTTGCATATTCCACAATCCGCTCGCCGGCTGCCTTGGCGTCCACTGAAATGATCCTTGAGTTGTCGCCATACGTCCAGGTGCCGTACCTGCAGTGCACGCCCTCGCGCTCCAGCTCTTCGAAAATGTCCCGCAGCTTGCCCGTAGGCTCCTCGAATTTGATGTCCTCCCCGCACTTGTCGTCCAGGAAGCCTATCAAAAGGTAGTTGTTGCCGAACTTCTTGTGCAGGTACTCTGCCTTGCTCCGAATCACGGTGTATATCCCGCCAATCTTCCTTCCTGCCTCTGAGGAGATTTCAATGAGCGCCTTGGGTTCGGCTGCCATGGCTAGGGAACGGTTCTGAGGTTTATAAAACATCCGCTGATGTTTTATTGAGGTCGAATGCATTTCGACCGTTTATAAAATCTTGCCCAAAGTAGGCTAGGCTATCTTCGTATCAATTACAACCTGCACAGTGGTTTTCGAATAGGGGCGCACAATGCGCCTGAAAAGCAAATGCGCATGCCTGCCTCTGTCCAGCGCGGCGTCCATCACTTGCATTTCAGCCTCAGCAAATGGCTCAACTGCGCTTCCGAATGCATAATAGTGGAGAACTCCGCCTTTTTTCAGGCAAGGGAGAACATTTTTCAGGAAATGTATGCCGTCCTTGGGCAGGGGCATTGCAATCCGGTCAAATTTCCCTTGCAGTTTTCCCGGCAGGAGCCTGGCAACATCCCCTTTTACTGCTGAAACATTCCTGCACCTGTTCCTCTTGATGTTCGATTTGAAGTATTTTGCTGCTGCAGGGTTTAGTTCGATGCCAACTACGTTTGCTTTAGCTTGCATTTTTGCAATCCTAATGGCAAAGGGGCCCGCACCTGCGAAAGGGACAAGCACCTTCTCGCCAGGCTTCACAAGCGATGCAATCCTTGTCCTCTCGGTTCCCAGCCTTGGAGAAAAGTAAGTCTTGTTCAGGTCCAACTCGAATTCGCATCCAGCCTCCCTGTAAATAGTGCGTGTGCGCCTTGCGCCTGCAATCACCCTCACAGGCCTTATGCGGAATTCGCCCGAAGTCCCGCCAGTTTTTTTAGCCACTGTCCTGATATTGCGGTGGTTCTTCATTATTGCCGAAGCGATTAGCCGCTGCTTTTTGGCAAGGGGGGCTGGTATTTCCACTACAGCAATGTCACCTATCATGTCGAATGACTTCACCAGTTCGCCAAGCTCGGATGCCGTGAGCTTTCCTGCAAGCTCCTCTTCCAGCGATTTTCCATATTCCTGCCGCTTTTTGAGCTTCTTTTGTGCAAAATCAAAGCCCGCAGCCCTCTTCTTGACAGCGAAGTAGACAAATTCCTCATCGCGGGCAGGCACATATGATCCGTCCAGCATGCCCTTATCAAGAAGCCTTCTCCTGACCGCCTCAGCCTTGTGCCGCTCAACTTGTGCGCAAAGGACCAACAAGACACCTTACGAAACCAGTATGCTCGGCTTTCCTGGCAGGGCATTTTTCGCCTTTGGAACGCCGGTTTCCTCTTCCATGCAGAATGCGATTGCAGCGCCAAATTCCCCCTCCAGCAGCTTGATTGCGCTTTTGAGCGCTTCCAGCTCGAATACGGCTGGCTGGGTCTGCCCAAGAGAGCCGGCATTCTTCATGTAGCTTGCCAGCACCTTGGCAGCGGCTGCTGCATTCGGCTTGATTTCCGGGTCTGCCATTGCGGTTTTCATTGCTGCGTCGAATTTCCTTTCATCCGAGGCAATCTGCCTAAGCTTCCTTTTCCATTCCGAAGCGACAAAGAGCTCAATTTTTGATGGCTTTTCAATTTTCAGCAGCTTGAGTATGGATGAAACGTCCTCCCTTACCTTCACTATGTAGCTTTCCGCCTCTTCCAGCCCCTCGTCCACCTTGCCCTGGTCGCCAGTGGGCATCGGTGCAATGGAAACAAACGCAGCATCCTTCACATAATGCTTGGTTCCCAGCTGCTGCCACATCTCTTCTGCCGCATGCGGAATGAACGGGGCGATGAGAGGCACCCAAAGCTCGAAGCACTCGCGCAGCTTGGGCTTTGCAGCCCTCTTGAGGTACCACTGCAGGTCGTTTACGGTGTTGTAGAAAAGCTCCAGGGAAAGGTCGCGAAGCTGGAAGTTTTGGTACATTTTTTCCGCTGCAAGCGCCCGCTTGTGCATGCGGGAAAGAATCCACCTGTCCGCAAGGTCGTGCTTCCCTTCATCCTTCCCAGCCGCGTATTTCAGCATGGCCGCCTGCAGGAATTTCAGGCGCGATAGCACGCCTTCCACTGCCGGCCTGTTGAAATCCGTATCCTGGGCAAGGTCAGCGCCGGACACCACCACAAAGCGTATGGCGTCTGCCCCGAATTCCCTTATTGCCGCCCGGATGGGCATTATGTTGCCCATGCTCTTGCTCATCTTCTTGCCGTCCATGAGCACAAATCCGTTGGTGACTATCTGCCTGGGCCAAAGCTCGCGCGGGAAAATTGCGGCATGGTTGAATATGAAAAACGTCAGGTGGTTGTGCACCAGGTCGGTTGCCGAATGGCGCGAGTCGTGCGGATACCAGTAGGAAAAGCATTTGCGCATTTCCTTTGCCTCTTTGGGGAGCTTATGTGCGCTCCCCTTGCCAAGGAACACATAGTCAAAAAGCTCCTCGCTCAGCTGATCGGGCTTCATCTTCTGCGCAATGTGGGCTATGGTGTAGTAAGCCATGTATATGGTGGAGTCTGAAAGCGCCTCGATCATCTTTGTTTCGTCAAACGGGAACCGTGTCCCTAGGCCAATTGACCGCGTGCAGGCCTTTTCCCGAAGCCAGCCTATGGTGTATTCGTATTCCTTTAGCGCCTTTTCCGGCAATATTCGCATTCCTGCCAGGCATTGCCGGGCAAGCGACTTCCATTTTCCGTCCCCGTAGTCGATGAACCACTGGTCCTTGACCAGCTTCACCCCGACCAGCCCCCCGTAGCGGCTGTAAATCGGCCCGTTTTGAATATCATAGAGCTGCATTGCGGTTCCTTCAGCAATCATCTTTGCGCGGATCTTCTCCTTTGCTTCCACTCCCTTCATTCCGGAAAATTCGCCCTTCACCATGATTCCTGTGTGGGCTTCCTTGCGGTAGATTTCGTCCGTTGCTTCCTCGGCTTTGGGGTCGTTCTGGTCCTTCACGCCCATCTGCTCCACAATGTCCTTGGCAGGGAATTGCGAAAAGCCCTCGAGCTTCAGCACCTGGATTAGCGGAACCTTTTTGAGCAAGCCTGAATCGCGAAGGGCAAGATAGTCGTAAGGCGCATGCGCAGGAACCGACATCACCACTCCCGTGCCTGCCTTGGGATCAACAAACTCTGCCGGCAAAAGGGGCAATAGCTCGCCCGTGAGCGGATTTTTCGCAGCCTTCTCCATCAATTCGCCTGCTGTGAATTCCTTTTCCACTATAAGCGGCAGCTGCATGGAAAGGGGGCCGACCGCATCCTTTGCAACATAGTATTTCCGCTTGCCGTCGCTTGCGCGAACGTATCTAGCGTTGGGATTCAGCCAGATGTTGGTGACGCCGTAAATAGTTTCAGGCCTGTAGGTCTCGCAGGCAAGGAACCCTTCCTCAAACTGGAAGAGAACTGCGGTAACCTCCTCAATCTGCGGGTCAACGTCCCCTTTCGTGTCATGTGCGCCTACTGCTGCCTGGGAAATCGGGCACCAGGGAACAGGGTGCTCGCCCTTTTTTATGAATCCTCTTTCCTTGAGCTTGGCAAACTGCCAATGGATGAACCTGTTGAACTGGGGGTCAAAGGAAAAGAATTTCCTTCGCCAGTCAATGGAGTAGCCCATTTCCCGCATTCCCTCCTCTATTTCTCGGGAAAAGTAGGCAACCAGTTCCTTTGGGTCTGTGAGCGTATCGGTCACGGCAGGGGAAATGCCGTAAACCTTTTCGAAAATTCCGAATATTTCCTTGTCTCGCTCGGCAATGCGCCTTGCCATTGCAAGAATCGGCGTTCCGGTCACATGAAAAGCCATTGGGAAAAGCACGTTCCTGCCCTTCATCCTCATGTAACGGGCATAAATGTCTGTTGTTGTGTAGGTCCTGCCGTGCCCGATGTGCTGCGGCGAGTTCGGGTAGGGGAAGGCAGGGGTCAGGAAGAATTTGCCATCACAGCCCTCCAATGGCTGGAAAAGGCGCTTGTCCTCCCAGGCCTTCTGCCATTTTGCGTCGGAATTCTGCATGAGTTTTTGGTTCTGGAAAAGAATAAAAGGCACGCTGACGTATGGTGATGGATGCCGAGGAAACCAGCAATCCAAAGGAAGGAATCTGCCAAAGAGGCAAATCCGCCATCTTCTCCTGCAAGCGACATACTCAAGGAAGCTGACAAGCTGAAAACCCAGCTCTCGGTCATCCTCGAACAGAGCCCGATGATAATAATAATCGCCGACACCGAGGGCAGGATAGAGTACGTCAACAGGAAGTTCAACGATGTCACGGGCTACTCGCTTGCGGAAGTTGCCGGGAAAACCCCTCGTGTGCTCAAATCCGGAGAAACCCCTTTGGAAGTCTACAAGAGCCTGTGGGAAACAATAACTTCGGGCAACGTGTGGACTGGGGAATTCCACAACAAGAAAAAAAGCGGCGGGTATTACTGGGGCCACGCCTCCATTGCACCGATTAAAAACTCGGAGGGCGAAATTATCAACTTCATCGGAATGGAGGAGGACTTCACCGCCCGCAAGAACGCCGAGGACGCGCTTATTCAGGCTCACAAAAGGGTGGAGGAGCTTTCCCAGGCTAAGGACATATTCATCCAGAACATCACCCACGAGCTCAAAACGCCACTTTCGGTGATATTGGGGAACATCTCGCTTCTCCGGGACATAGCCCCAAAGGAAAGCGCGAAGGAATGGACGCGCCTGCTTGACATGGAGGAGCGCAACGCCATCAGGCTTCGCCGCTCGATAGAGCAGATACTTCAGCTTGGGAAGCTGGATTCCGCGGAGCTCAAGAAAGAGCCAGTGCAGCTGGACAAGCTGCTGCAGGATGTCTATCTTGAGCATCTGCCCATCGCCAACATGAAGGGAGTGGACCTGGACCTCTCGCTTGACAAATTCGAGCTTCAGGCCGACAGGGAGCTTCTTCGCCTGGCAATATCGAATTTCGTATCCAATTCCGTAAAATTCACTGACAAAGGAAGCGTTGAGCTTTCCATGAAAGTGCTGGGCGACAGCGTATTGGTAAGGGTCTCGGACACCGGCATAGGGATTTCGAAGGAAAACCAGTCCAAGCTTTTCCAAAAGTTTTTCAAGGCCGATCCGAATGCGCCAGGAAGCGGCATCGGGCTTGCGCTCTCATACACGATAATAAACAAGCACGGCGGCAAAATCAGCGTGAAATCCGAACTGGAAAAGGGAAGCGCTTTCGAGATAGTGCTGCCGAGGGGGGGATGAAATGAAAAAAATCCTGATTGTGGAAGACGAGCCCGACGTTGCGGAAACCATGAAGATGCTGATTGAGCGCGACGGCTACCAGTGCGACTATTGCCTGAACCCGGTTGAAGGCCTGGAAAAAATGAAAGGCTACGACCTGCTGCTGCTTGACATCATGATGCCCCGCATGTCCGGGAGGCAGGTTCTGGAAGAGATGAAAAAGCGGGGAATAGCCATTCCGGTTATAGTTGTGAGTGCGGTCGGCCTTCCTCTAGAAGTGGCATCAGAGCTTGGCAAAGTGTATCCTGGAGTTGACTTTGTCCCAAAAACAGAAATGCACACCGACCTGATCCGCGCTATTGTGGAAAAGATCGGAAAGTGATCGGGCTGGCGCGCAGAATTCGCCTCACAATCTCTTTTTCTTCATCACTTTGGTCAGCTTCATTTCCCCCTCGCGCAGAAGGTCGCCGGTTGTCCCAAGTCCGCTTTTCAGCATCCGCCTAGTGTGAAGGGTTCCCCTTTCCACGATTTTCTTGGTGAAATCCCAGCCGTTCACCACATTATGGACAGCTCCCTGCGTCGGGTAGACTGCCACCAGGTTGAAAATCATCGCCCTCTGCCCTGAAGTGTTCTCGATTTCCCTGGTGATTGCGAGCTTGGGCGCAAAAATTATCGCGCTTCCCAGCCGAAGGGCGCCGGAGATGAGGAACACCAAAAGAATTCCGCTGAAGCCAAAGAGGCTCACTGTTCCGAAATAAGCGAGGAATATGCCTCCTGAAACCGCGCCCGCAGCATAGAAGAACCCGTTGAACTGATTGTACTTTGATATGAATGACGGGCGTAGCTCGCGGCCCACCATGGCAAGCGCGTAATTGAAGGATGCCAGGTCGAATCCTGACCAGACAAAGCCGGAAAACACCTGGAAAAGCGCAAGGAAAAGGAGATCCTTCGAAAACAGCCACATGACCGGGGCCACGGACGCGGCAAAAGCTGTCGCCACAAGAACCGTGCGGTTGCCGAACCTGTCGATAGCGCTGCCCCAGTAGGGGAAGCAGACGATTTTGGTGACCACTGAAATTGCCGTAAGAAAGCCCAGTATGCCCACGTCGAATCCCAGCTCATTTAACATGTATGGGGTGAAAAAAGGCGCTGCAAACTGCACCGTGAAATTCATGAGCGCCATGAAAATCAGGAACCAAAGCTCATTCCGATAAGCCGGAAGCTGGAAAAGGTGCTTGAGCCAGATTTCGCGGATAAGCTGAACTTCATATCCCACATCATCGGTCCTGAGATGCATTACGCCCGTGAGCAGCCTTGCCAGGAAAGCCACGGCAAAAATGGCTGCAAATGCAACGGCTGCGGCAAACTGCAGCTGCAGCTGCCTGATCAGCAGCCCTGCAGCAAAAGTCGTTATGAAGAGGGTGAGCTGCATCATCCGGTTCCTGTTGGCAAAAAATCCCGGGCGCTCGTTTTCCGGGACTATGTCCGAAATCCAGCTGCTCCAGCCAGGATTGGCCATCATGGTCAGGGCAGAGCCAATAGAGAAAAAAAGTATCAGGAACTCAACGGAAAGTTCGCCAGGCCACAGCATCACGCCTATTATTAGAAGATAGCTCACTGCCTGAAGCAGGGAAGCTGCAACGGACAGCATTTTCCTGCTTTTTACGGTCCTGATTGCGGTAAGCGATACAGACTGAAGCATTGCGCCGAATAGCTGCGGAAGGGCTGAAAGCAGGCCTATCAGGAAATTGCTCGCCCCGAGGGCGACAGCCGCGGCAGGAATGTACGCGTCGCCGACGCCGGTCATCACGGAATACAGCATGCCCTCTATGGTGGAGTAGCGCATCGAGCGCTTCCTCTGCTCGCGCGTCAATTTTTCCCTTTCTGAGAAGTCTTGTGCCATACCAGGTCGCAAGGAGTTTTGTTTCCGCCAGGAATATAAATGCAGTGTCAGGCAGGCCGGACGGGAAATGGATTAATAATCTTGACCGTGAAAGCCATTCAAGGGATGGGCATGGAGCTAAGGTTCAAATACGCGCTTTTCGGAGTGGGCGCATTCCTATTCATTTTCGGCGCGGTCTTCGGCGCCTTCAACGCAGGCTCCAGCATGCAGGGGGGCGACATACTCGATGCCTTCTCCAATGGGTTCACCTCGGTATTCATCGCGCTTTTCTCCGGTGTTCTCATGGGCGTCGGAGCCACGCTGATATTGACGGGGCTCATACTCGGGCTCAAGGGAAACGTAACGCACATCGTGGCTTCCTTCCTCTTTTCAATCCTCTCCACACTGATGGCAATAGCTGCAATCGCCCAGGTATCCATGTCTACATTCCCGACCATGGTGCTTTTCTTTGCCGGCATGGCTGCATCTGGGGCGTTCCTGCTTGCCACGGTCATTTTCTTCCTGTCCGATGCAATGAAGGCCTACCTCGCCTCGCACAAGTAGGGCAATGAAAAAGTCTGCGGACAGATTTTTTCAGCAGTGGAATCAAAATTCCACTACAAGGACAAATTTTGCAGAAAAATTTGTCCGCAGTGTAATTTATCAAAATTACACTACAATGAAAAAGAGGGAAATCAGGAATTCCTGCCTTTTTTTACCTTCAGCATGGCGGTCATCTTTGAGATCAGCCGCCTCTTCTTTGCCGAATCAACCAGGGCGATCCGCAGAACTTCCACGAAATTTTCCACGGGTATTATGCTTATCCTGTTGCGAAGGGATCCTGTCAGGTATATGTCGTCCGCATTGCTTTTCGGCACCATTATGCTTTTCATGCCGGCATCGATTGCAGCCTCGGCCTTTCCTGTCACCCCGCCCACAGGCAGCACTTCCCCGCGGACCGAAAGCGATCCGGTCATTGCCAGGTCCTGCCTCACGGGTATTCCTTCCATTGCGGAAATTATCGCAACCGCAATCGATATTGATGCCGAGTCGCCTTCCACTCCCTCGTAGGTCTGCAGGAACTGCACGTGCATGTCGTATTGCGAAACATCCTTCCCGATGTGCTTCTTGATTATTGCTGAAACGTTCTCTACCGCTTCTTTTGCGATTGTGCCGAGCTTTCCTGTTGCGATCAGCTTGCCCTCGGATTTTGACGAGGCCGGCGTGACCTCTGCCACAATGGGCATCACCAGCCCTGAGGAGGCATCGCCGAGCACGGCCAGCCCGTTCACCTTGCCCACCCTGCTTCCCTCTATTCCGAAAACCTGGTAGTCCTTCCTGCTTTCCACGAACCGCCTGCTCATCTGCTGCTCTATCGTTTGCGCAATGCCCCTGGCCCGGACAATGTGCTTCTCGTCCACAAAGGGCGCCTTTTCCTCATTGGCAATGTCTCCCGCAGCCCTGACCAGGCCGCCAAGCTCGCGGAAATTCAGGGAAAGCCTCCTTTTCCTTCCGGCCTTCCTCCTTGCCTCATCGATTATTTCCCCCACAGCGCCATAAGTGAAGTGGGGGATTTTCCTGTCCTTCCTTATCTCCTGCGCCACGAATTGCACATACTTGTCCTCGTTCTCAGCCGTGTCAGGCACGGTGTCCTGCACATAGACCTCGTAGCCGTTGCCGCGTATCCTGGAGCGCATGGCAGGGTGCATCATCCGCATGTCCACTGCGTTTCCAGCCGCGACAAGGACAAAGTCGCACGGCACGGGTTCAGTTTTCACTATCGCGCCCGATGAGTTCTCGCTTTGGCCTGTTATTGAATATTTTTTTTCCTGCATGGCAGTGAGGAGCTCCTGCTGGCTGCGCGGCTTGAGGGATGCCACCTCGTCAATGAAGAGCACCCCTCCGTTTGCCCTGTGTATGGCTCCTGCCTCCACCCGCAGGTGCGCAGGCGTGCCCATCCCCCCCGACTGCAGCGGGTCATGCTTCACGTCGCCCAGGAGCGCGCCGGCCTTGGAGCCGGTCGCATCCACGAAGGCGGCGTTTTTCTTTCCCGAGTTGTCCACTATGAGCTTAGGGTCGTTCGAATCGAAAATCCCCAGCCTTTTGCCAAACGTGCTGGTGAACCTGAAAAGCAGGAAGATTATTCCGAAGCCGATTATCGTAGCAAGCACGAACCATTTGTTGTCATTGTTAAGGGAACCCGTCATGTACAGGAAAATAATCACGGCGATTATTCCAAAAAGGAACATCACACCTGAGGAGGGGCCGCGGCTCTGCATTGCATCGCGGTTCCTCATTGCCTGCTGCAGCATCCTGCCCTGGCCCATCTCAACCTCTTCAACCGTCTTTGCCTTTTGCTTTTTCATGGCTCCTCTTTTCGTGATCGAGGCGATCATTGCCTGCATCTGCCTGAACGCTGCGTACATCTGCGCAAGCTCGGGATCCTTTTTTATCTCCTCCTCGCTCGGGTAGGTTTTGACCGTCTTCACCAGCGGGCGGTTCTCGTCATTCGGATTCGGACAGATTAGAACATCTTCGAGATCTGCAGCGGGCATCATTTCCGCCATTGCCTGCGCCAGCATGGATTTGCCGGTCCCTGGCGTGCCTATCATCAGCACGTTCCTGCGCTGGACTGCTGCCTTCCTCACTATCTTCACTGCCTCATCCTGCCCAAGCACCTGGTCAATCAGCCTGGTGGGAATGGCAATTTCCTCTGTGGTCTTGAATTTCTTCATCTTCTTTCCCCTCTTGCGATACCTTGAATCCTATTTCACTATCAGCGCAATCTGGAATACGAGCTCAGTTTTCCTTTGCTCTATCGTGCCTGTAAAATTCGCCTTTGCATTTTCGCACTCAACTATCCCCCCGCATCCCCGCACTGCTTTCCAGCTCGCATAAAGCGGCGGGTCTGAAAGCGACTGCACCTGCGTTTCAATCCTGTTCAGCCGAAGGTTGTTCGGTATTTTCCCCTCGCCGTAGGCGTCATTGTAGTAGGAAAGCGCCAGGTCGAACTGCCGCATCCTGTCAGACTCGGCGCGCGCCTGCTTTAGTATGTTGGAATCGTTTTTCAGGACTGAAATCTGGGAGTTCATTGCCGAGATTTCAGCGTCAAGCGACTGTTTCTGGACGTTGCACCTGGCAACGTCCGAGGTCAGCTCGCCTATTCGCGCCTCTTTTAATTCAAGCTGGGCGGAAAGCTTGCCCTTCTCCTCATTGCAGGTCTCTTTCAGCGCATCGTATTCCCCCTGGGAAACGCCTGTGCACCCCAACAGGAGGAATAGGGGGATTGCAAACAGCGGCAGTCTTTTCATGCTACACTCCACGCGCAACTGCTTTTTATCCTTTTGTTTCGTTTTTTCCAGCAGTGTGTTAATTTCTTATCAACAGTGTTAATATCATATTAACGTTTATAAATATTTGTCAATACAATGTTGACAGATCAATATGGCAGAGGCAAAACAGAAAAGCGAGCTCGTCGCAAGGCGCCCTCAATCGGTCGACGACGAGCTCATCGAGCTTTGCAAGATGATGCGGATCATGTCCGAGCGCGACGTTGACGCCACACTGTCCCAGGTGCTAAAGACCATGATGGTGCATACTCGCAGCGAGCCACTTGGGGGAAGTGAGCTTTCCAAAATATCCGGGATAAACCGCATAACAATCATACACCATCTCAAGAGGCTGGAAGAGGCGGGCTTTGTGGCGAGAAAGGAGGGCAAGTACTGCATGCGCGTGCAGACTGCGGAAGGCATGCTGATGGAATTCCGCAAGGAGATGGATAGGGCGTTCACCGAAATGGACGAGCTTGCCCGCGAAATAGACACGGAATTCGAACAGATGGAAAGGCAGATGCTGGAGCGCGGCAAAAGGCGCAGGCTGCCCTAAAAGGTATGTTTTTCATGGTTGACGGAAATGCCCCCACCGAGGCTCCAGTTCCCGAGGAAGATTCAGGGAAAGAGGACAGCCTTTCCGCAAAGCTTGCCGTGCTTTCGGACCAGCTGTTGCGGCTGCAGGCCGAGTTTGACAATTACAAGAAGAGGACGGCAAAGGAGAAGGAGGCAGTTTCGCTTGCTGCTGAGGCGAAAATGATGCAGCGCATGCTGCCGATATACGAGGAAATCTCGATTGCGGAAAAGGAGGCTCAGAAAATCCCGGACCAGGCGGTCCGCAAGGGCATTGCCCTGGTGCTTTCCAAGCTGCGCTCGTCATTCGAAAAGGACGGCCTGCAGGAAATGAAGCTTGTGGGTGAGAAATTCGACCCCTTCAGGCACGAGGCGGCAATGCACGAGCTTTCCGATCAGCCTGAAGGGACAATAATGAACGTGATAAAGAAAGGATATCTCTTCAGGGGGGAAGTGCTGCGCCACGCAATTGTTTCAATTTCAAGCGGTAAAAAGGCTGAAGAAAATGCCAAAAAGGAGGGAGAAAAATGAACAGCGCTGTCATAATCAAGTTCGAGGCGGACGCAATCGCCGCACAGGATGACATCTTGCCGCAATTCAACGCCTACATGCAGCAAAGTGCGCACTCCCCCTCCTTTGTGCATGATAAGGAGGGCTACTTCCGCCTTTCATATGATGAAAAAGCCGGCATTTCGTCCGCAGGTGTGATGGAGCTTGGCAAGTTTTTGCAGACATCCGGCTTCACAGTGACTGCGATAAGGAGCGCATCAGCAGGCGAAAGCGTGCTTGCAACAGAAGTGAAATACGAAAAAAGCGGCAAGGAGGGAAGCGTAGTGCTTTCCACTGTCAGGATTTATTGATACTATTAATAGGGGTGGTCAACATGGCAAAAATAATCGGAATCGACCTGGGCACATCGAACTCGGCGGCAGCCGTGCTTGAGGGCGGCAGGCCGGTGATAGTTCCATCAGCAGAAGGCGCCACGCAGTACGGCAAGGCATTTCCTTCGTATGTGGCATTCACAAAAGAAGGCACCCGCCTTACCGGAGAGCCTGCGCGAAGGCAGGCTGTTGCCAATTCGGAAGCCACATTCACGGCATTCAAGCGCAAGATGGGCACTGACTTCAAGTACAAGGCGCAGGGCAAGGAATACCGGCCTCAGGAGCTCTCGGCTTTCCTGCTCCAGAAAATAAAGCAGGACGCGGAAATGTACCTTGGCGACAAGGTGGAAAAGGCAGTGATAACCGTTCCGGCCTACTTTGACGACAACCAGCGCCAGGCCACAAAGGACGCCGGGGCGATTGCCGGCCTGGAAGTGGTCCGCATAATCAACGAGCCCACTGCAGCGGCATTGGCTTACGGGCTGGACAAGGCCGGAAAGGACCAGAAAATCGTGGTCTTTGACCTTGGAGGCGGCACCCTGGACGTGACAATAATGGATTTCGGCAAGGGCGTTTTCGAGGTGAAATCGACCTCGGGAGACACTCAGCTTGGCGGAACCGACATGGACAACGCCATAGTGGACTACCTTGTCGGCGTTTTCCTGCGCGAGACAGGGATCAATGTTCAGGAGGACAGGCAGGCAATGCAGCGGTTGCGCGAGGCGGGCGAAAAGGCGAAGATAGAGCTTTCAACGGTTATTGAGTCGGAGATCAACCTGCCCTTCCTGTCAGCAGACAAGTCGGGTCCCAAGCATTTTGTCCACAAGCTCACCCGGGCAAAGCTCGAGGAAATCGTCGAGCCCATTGTGAGCAGGTGCAAAAGGCCGCTGCAGCAGGCGCTTTCAGACGCCAAGCTCACCCCAACGCAGATCGACAAGGTGATACTTGTGGGCGGGCCCACCCGCATGCCAATAGTCCAGCGCTTTACAGAAAGCGCATTCGGGAAAAAGGCAGAGGGCGGCGTGGACCCCATGGAATGCGTGGCAATGGGCGCTGCAGTGCAGGCAGGCGTGATTTCGGGCGATGTGAAGGACATACTGCTGCTCGACGTGACCCCCCTTGCGCTCGGCATTGAAACTCTTGGCGGAGTATTCACCAAACTGATCGAGCGCAACACCACAATTCCGACAAAAAAGTCGCAAACATTCTCAACTGCGGCAGACTCCCAGACTTCTGTCGAGGTGCACGTGCTGCAGGGCGAAAGGGCAATGGCGCGCGACAACGTGGAGCTTGGAAAATTCGCCCTTGTTGGCTTGCCGCCAGCTCCCCGCGGCGTTCCCCAGATAGAGGTATCTTTCGATATAGACGCCAACGGAATCATACACGTATCCGCAAAGGACATGGGAACCGGCAAGGAGCAGAAGATCCAGATAGTCGCGCCCCACAAGATGGACAAGTCCGAAATAGAAAAGAAAATGCGCGAGGCGGAGCAGTTTTCAGAAACTGACAAGAAGCTGCGGGAAGAGGTGGAGCTCAAGAACGAAGCCGAATCGCTTGTTTACACCTCGGAAAAGACGGTTGCTGAGTTCGGGGACAAATTCCCTGCAGACCTCAAGGCTGCGGTGCAGGATGCCGCCAAGGAGCTGAAAGACGCACTTGCGAAAAATGACAGCGCTGTAATAAAGCCTGCTGTTGACAAGCTGAAAAAAGCGCTTCAGGACGCGGGCGCCTCGCTATACAAGGGCGGTCAGCAGGGAGGGGGTCCGGGAACAGGCGGTCCCGGAGATGCTCCAGACTTCGGGGCAGGCGACTCGGGCGGCACGAGCGGCCCTGGCAACGAAAACGTCTACGATGCCGATTACAAAAAGGTTTAACGCAGCACAACAAGGTTTGCCATTCCCCTTCTCTTCCTTTCAACAATTCCCTTTTGCTCCAGCCTGTCAAGCATTCGCGAAACTTTCACCTTGGAATAGTCAAGCTCCTTAATGACATCAGACTGGAAGGCAGAGCCGCCCTTTTCCTGCAGGACTCCGATTATCCTTTTCTCATCGGCGTCAAGAGTTGAAACGTCAATTTTCTTGGTTTGCTTCCGCTCGACCGCAATTCTTTCTTCCCTTTCAGGCTCAGGCTTTTTGCGCAACTGGAAGAAAATCCAGCCGACAATAAGGGCTATCACCAATATCAGCACGGCGATCACAATATTCTGGGTTTCCACCACTTTCTCGTGCGGGCAGTTTATGCTGGAATCTGTGCAGCTTTCTGCCGCAAGGTCGTTGAGCGTGCGATTATAGAAAAAAATAGCCAAAGCGAAAAGTATCAGGAGTATTGCGATTACCCCTGGCAAGGTTTTGTTTTCAGCCAAATTCATGGAACTACCCGAAACTTCTCCCCTGTGAAACTAGTTTCACAGGTACCTATTTAAACTGTTCAGTTTCCGCTCTGTTCAGTCTGGCAGCAGCCAGGGTGATTGGAATGAAAAAAACATTCAAGGTAAGCGGCATGCACTGCCCAAGCTGCGAGAAGGTACTGCAGATGGACATTGGCGAAATAGCCGGAGTCAAGTCCGTCAAGGCGAATTACAAAGCCGGAACTGTAGATGTGAATGGCGAAGGCTTTGACGAGTCGGCAGTGAAGAAGGCTATAGTGCAAAACGGATACAAGGTCTGATAAAATGGAAACCAACAAGTCAATAAACATAGCCGGGATGACCTGCAGCTCCTGCGAGCGGCTGATAACCAAAGCAGTGGAATCAGAAGGCGGCAAGGTCCATAGCATAAGCGCCACCTCTGGCAAGGCAGTGGTGGACTATCAAGAAGGAACACTCGAGAGGATAAAAACAGCTATCGCTGCATCTGGCTACAGCGTGCTTGACGGCGCTGGCAAGACCGTGGTAGTCGAGCCATTTGAGGCCGAGATAAAGATTTTCCTAAAAAAGCTTGTTGACGGGGAAAAAGAGCTCAAAACAGAGCGCAAGATAGTAAAAATGTCCATGCTTTCCATTCTAGCCCTTGCGGCAATAGGGTTTTTCTTCTACATGACATTCTGGCGCGGCTTGCCAGGCATCGGCGCAAGAATCCCGTTTTTATTCTACTCAGGAGTTTCGGCAGTTGCCATCACTGCCGCAGTGGCACACTACAACTCACACCGTTTTCAATTCACCTGCATGGAGGGCATGATGACCGGCATGACAATCGGCATGATAGCTGGCTTCCTCTTTGGTGCAGTTGTTGGGGCGACAAACGGCATGTTCATAGGCAGCGTTTTCGGAATGGCGGTCGGCATGATTGCAGGCGCTTACTGCGGAAAATGCTGTGGCATTATGGGCGTAATGGAGGGCATGATGGCCGGCTTGATGGGCGGGACAATGGGTGCCATGCTCACGGTGATGATGATTGCCGACAACCTGCTGCTGTTCATGCCACTTTTTGTCATATCATGCGTGGCGATATTGGCTGGCCTGACTTACATGATATATCATACGGCGGGCAAGCGCTCCGAAGGGCAGCTGATGCTATTTTCAGATTTCTTTTTGATCTGCCTTCTTCTTTCAGTAGTTACAACAGTAATAGTAATATTCGGGCCAAAAAGCCCAGTAGCAATATAGGGGGTGTTATTGATGGATGAGATTGAACAAAAATTGCCAGACGGTTTGGAGCAAAAAAAACTGGCAGATGGCTTGGAGCAAACTGAATTGGAAGCAGCGCCTAGCCCTGGGCTCAACGCTGAGAAAATTTTCTGGGGCCTGACAGTGTTCGCAGTGGCCGGGCTCTTCATGTTCTTTGCCTTTGCAGGCTTGGTGGCTCCGGTCAGCGCCGCGGTGCAGCAGGCCGTTCCACAGCCTTTATTGCCCAAAGCGGCTCAGCCTTCCGGCTCTGTTTCAGGGGGGCAGCTTGCGCCAGTGGCAAACGGCATTCAGGAAATCACGCTGTCAGTGCAGGGCGCGAATTACATGCCCAATCCCATTCGCGTGAAAAAGGGGATTCCTGTGAGAATCACCGCTGACCTCAGCTCGGTTCGCGGCTGCGCAAGCAGCATAGTAATACCTGATTTTGGTGTGCGAAAGACCTTCAGGCAGGGAGACAACTTTGTGGAATTCACTCCGGACAAGTCAGGCACCTTTGATTTCGGCTGCTCTATGTGGATGTACACCGGCAAGATAGTGGTTGAGGAAGCCGACGGTTCAGTGGCCCAGTATTCCGGCGCGCCAACAGCGCAGCAGGCTGGCGGCACACCCTCATGCGGCGCAGGCGGTGGCGGCTGCGGATGTGGAGGCTGAATTATAAGGCTGAGGACGCAAACAAGATTTCCAGGAGGTATTAATATGAAAAAGGAAGACTTCACCATAAACGGCATGCACTGCGCCAGCTGTGCCTCGCTGATAACCAAGGGGATTTCCAAGCTGCCTGGCGTCCAAAAGGCAAATGTGAACTATGCCGCAGCGCGCGCGCAAGTGGAATATGACGAATCGCTTGTCAGCCAGCAGCAGTTGCTGGAAAAAGTTGCTTCTCTGGGCTACAGCGCAGTGCCTGGCTTTGATTCCGAACGCGAGAAAAAGGAGCGGGCGCATGAAATCTCCGAACTCAAGCTGAAGCTTCTCTTTGGCGCAGTGCTCTCAATTCCCGCAATTGCACTCGGCATGTTTCTTATGGACTTTCCAAACCGGCTATGGCTGCTGTTCTTCCTTTCAACACCTGTCCAGTTCATCGTTGGCGCAGGCTTTTACCAGGGCGCAATATCGGCAGCACGCAACAAGACGGCATCAATGGACACGCTCATCGCCGTTGGCACAACTGCAGCCTACCTTTTCTCCTTTGCAGCGCTTTTCGGCTTTGTGGAAGAGCAATATTTTGAGGTGAGCGCAAGCTTGATTACGCTTGTAATATTGGGCAAATACCTTGAAGCTGTGGCAAAAGGCAGGACCAGCGACGCAATAAGGAAGCTCATGGACCTTTCCCCAAAGATGGCGCACGTGATCAGGGGCGGCAAGGAAATCGAGATTCCTTCCTCAGAGGTGATTGCAGGGGACCACGTGCTGGTCAAGCCGGGCGAGCGGATTCCGGTTGACGGCATTGTTCTTGAAGGCGACTCGTCCGTGGACGAAAGCCTGGTTACCGGCGAGTCCATCCCGGTTGAAAAAGCAAAAGGCAGCAAAGTGATTGCAGGCTCAATAAACAAGCACGGCACGCTCACATTCAAGGCAACTGCGGTTGGCAAGGGCACTGTTCTCGCCCAGATAGTCAGGCTGGTTGAGGAGGCGCAGGGCAGCCGCGCTCCCATCCAGAGGTTTGCCGATACAATAAGCGCATATTTTGTCCCAGTGGTCATCGTGCTTGCAATCCTCACGTTTTCCTACTGGTATTTCGTGGCATCAGCCGGATTCTCGTTCGCGCTGATTCTTGCGGTTTCAGTGCTTGTGATAGCCTGCCCCTGCGCGCTCGGCCTTGCCACGCCGACCGCGATAATGGTGGGCACAGGCTTGGGTGCGCAAAAGGGCATACTGATAAAGAACGCAGAGGCCCTCGAGACCATGCACAAGATAAAAGCGGTGATATTCGACAAGACCGGCACCATAACCGAAGGCAAGCCAAAAGTGACTGACATCGTGCCAATCACAAAAATTTCGCAGGCAGAGCTTCTTTCCATTGCAGCATCGCTTGAGAAGCCATCCGAGCATCCGCTTGCAGAAGCCATAGTGAACGGGGCAAAAGAACGCAATGCGGCAATCTCAAAGGTAAGCGACTTCAAAAGCCACCCTGGAAAGGGCGTGAGCGGTAAAATCGGGAATGCAGCTTACCAGGTGGGCAGCTTCCGCCTCTTTGAATCCATAAAAGGCAAGGTCCTGTCGCATTCGCAGAAGCTGGAAAATGAGGGCAAGACCGCCATGTTTGTCGGCAAGGGCAAGGAGATAATCGGGATAGTCGCCGTAGCCGACAATGTAAAGCAGACTTCGCAGCAGGCGGTTTCAGAGCTTCGCAAGCTCGGAATCGAAAGCTACCTTCTCACTGGCGACAACGAGCGTACCGCTAAAGCCATATCTGCAAAGGCCGGGATAAGAAAATTCTTTGCCAAGGTAATGCCTGACAAGAAGGCAGACTATGTCAAGAAGATGCAGTCCAAGGGCAAAGTGGTGGCAATGGTGGGCGACGGGGTTAACGATGCGCCTGCGCTTGCGGCTGCCGACATAGGGATAGCAATGGGCTCGGGAACAGACGTGGCGATGGAATCCGGCAGCGTGGTGCTGATGCGCTCCGACCCCATGGACGTGCCGCGTTCCATCAGGCTTGGCAGGGCGACAATGGACAAGATAAAGCAGAACATGTTCTGGGCGCTCATCTACAATATCATTGGCATACCGATTGCTGCCGGCGTCCTCTATTCATCCACAGGCTGGCTCCTTTCGCCAATACTAGCTGGCGGGGCTATGGCGCTTTCATCAGTGTCGGTTGTCACGAACGCGCTAACGCTGAAATGGATAAGACTGTAATTTATTCTGGGCAGTAACTCGTGTAACTGGGTGGTAAAATGGGAAAAATTTACGGGATGCTTGTATTGCTTGCGCTATTCGGCGCTTTTTTTGCATCAAGCGCAGAAGAAATCGCAACCGGAAAGGCACTCGTGGATGCAAAGGCCGACTGCGGCAAACTGAGCCAAGACCAACTGGAATCAATAGGTGAATACATCATGGAACTTCGGCACTCAGGGCAAGCGCATGAATACATGGACAACATGATGGGCGGCGAGGGTTCAGCCAGCCTCAAGAATGCACACATCCAGATGGCGCAGGTCATGTACTGCGGAAGGACCGATGTGCCCCTGACGTACGGCGGCATGATGGGCATGGAAATGATAGGCGGCTACGGGGCAGGGGCGGCTGGTAGCTACGGAATGATGGGCGCAGGAGCGCGCTCTGGGATGATGGGCTTTGCTTCCGGCTCGCCAGGCTACGGCATGATGGGCTACGGCTATCCTTCCTACGGCTGGGGCATCACCGACATTCTCGTCGTGATATTGTTCATCGGCCTGATACTGCTGGTCTATGCCCACGCACTGGGCAAGCTGAGGGAGGGCAAGGAAAAAAGGAAGTGAGCACTGGTGATTGCAGTGAAATTGAACAATGTAGACATGGACAAAGCTGGCGCATTTGCACAAGAGGCAAAGGCAGACAGAAGCAAGGCGATTAAGGCAAAGAAGGTTGAGGGCAGCTGGAATTTCTCGGAACGCGGGCCGCAGTTCTCAGCCGTGCTTGCGCATGCCTCAGGAACCACCACAATTGAGGCAGACGCGCCGCCGTTTCTGGGCGGGGGAGGGCAGAAACCGGACCCAGTGCAGTACTGCCTCTTCGGGCTGGCAGCCTGCTTTGCGCAGACATTCGCGTCAGTGGCAGCGGAAAAAGGCGTGAAGCTCTCGAAACTCTCAGTATCGGCGCAAAACACCGTCAACCTTTCAGCTGCGCTTGGCATTGGGAAAGAGCCGCCCACCGAACTGGTAAAAATAACGGTAACCGCCTCAGGAGCCGAAAGCTCCAAGCTCCCTGAAATAGAGGCGCTTGCAAAAGAGAGGTGCCCAGGCGTCCACTGCCTGACCAACCCGATAAGGCTACAGACCGAGCTGAAAGTTGAATGATGTTTTGCATGGCATCCCAGAAACTTTTCAAATGCGGCGACTGCGGCCTTTCCTACAGCGAAAAAACATGGGCTGAAAAATGCGAGAAATGGTGCAAAAAGCACCATACCTGCAATCTTGTTATAACGAGGCACGCGATAAAGGGCTT
>DUFS01000062.1 GCA_013331805.1 Microcaldota archaeon
CTAAAAATAGGAAACTTATTGCCTATTTTTTCCTGATTTTGGGAAAGAATTTTACTTTTTTGAAGAAATTTTCTCGGATTTGGGAAAATCTTATGGCTTATTTTCCCGAAAAAAATGCAATGGCAGTGCGCGCCGGTTCATCTGCCCGGGCCGCTTACTGCCTCTTTTATCAGCGGGTCTGAAACAAAATAGCGCCCGTCGCGCTTCTCTATGAGCCCATAGCTTTCGAGCGCGGAAAGGTATGCGAAAAGCCTTGAATCCGGGACGGCCTTGCCGAGCCTGATTTCGAGGTAATTCCTTATTTTGCCCCATGCGAGGGGCTCGGTTGCGAGTGCGGACAGGATGGTGAGATATTGCCGCTCAGCCACCCTCCGCTGTTCCATGAAGGCGTTGATTTCCTCCCTGACGATTTTCGTGCCTTCCTGCCTGGTTTTTGCAAGTGCCGAAGCGTGGCTTTCAGACAGGGCATAAAAGCCATACATCGAAAGCCAGCCGGCGGTTCCATCCAAGCCGTCCACCGCAGCCTCAATCTGCGCTTCTGCCGGTTTTTTGCCTGCCTGCGAAAAGCCCCTGCGCAGAAAGTCCAGGGATTCCATCCTTTCGAATTTCCTGGTGGCTATTGTTTTTTTCACCCTTCCGTAAAGCGGCGAGCGTGAACTTTCGCCTGCAAACTCGTCAAGCAGCCCGATTTCCGAGCCTGCCAACACGGTTTTTGTGTTCTTGAAGCGGTCATAGGCAAACGCAAGGAAGGCGTCGAAGCCGGACTGCTTGAGCATCTGTGCCTCGTCTATGAAGATGCAGAATGTTTTCTTCGCCCTCCCCGCCTGCGTGTCTATCTCGGATAGCATCGCCGAGAGCAGGGGCGTCTGCCTTTGGACGCTGACCTTCACCCCGAGCTCCACCGAGCTTATCGCCCCCGCTATGTTGCGGAGGATGTTCCGGCTTTGCATGTAAGCGGAAAGCCTTGAGATGATATGCGAATAGACTTCGGAGCTTCCCTTCCCTGAGATTTCCCTGGCGTCGATGAAAAGCTTGCCCGGGGGAAGATTGGCGTAGACTGCGTTGAGCAGGCTCGTCTTGCCGGTGCGCCTCAGGCCCTTCACGATTATGAGCCTGTTCTGCGAGGAAATTGCCTCGCAAAGCTCGGAATATTCCCTGTCAAATCCGTAGAGGTCCTTCTTGTGCTCTTTCGGGCCCACTCCAAAGTACATGGGAAGATCTGACCGGCATCATTTAAATCACTTACGGGGGCGTAAGTACTTACTGGGGCGTAAGTAAAAAGGGCAGATGCCGGGTAGACTGCCCAGAAATAAAGTTTATGAACTCGTGAGGAGCCGGCGGATGAAACGCCCATTCAAGCCATGATTTTTGGGAATAGTTTTCTTTGGGACCGCATAATGCCACTCTACAAAACTGTATATATTTTGTTGAGTTATGCTGGACAATATTGAGAAAATAATGCAAACCCTTGTTTTTTGGGCTTAGGCATGCCCCCACCAATGCGCAGCAGGCCTGCCGCAAGCATGAAGGCAGAAAAGGAGCGCTTGCCAATAGCTAAACTATACTAAATATTTGCAAAGTTTAGCGGGGTCCAGCAATCTCATTTCTTTTCCGAAACACCCAGGAGCATTGCCCTTTCTGCAACTGCAAGAAGCTGCGGAGGCATCTTCACGCGCTTTGCAGCCTTGCGCATGACGTCAATGTCTTCCTGTTCGAAGCATTTCAGGAACAGGCAGAACAATGCGAATGCGGCTCCGGAAAACGCGGCAATAAGCCCTATGAAGCCGAAGCGGATGCCCTTGGTGAGATAAACCCCCTCCTCCCCGGTTCCTAACGATGGCACGGCTGATGCGGCAGAAAGCACAATGGGCCTGAGGAGGAAGAGCAGCACAAGCGTGACTGCCCCCGCGAACACCATCTTATAGGCCGCAGACGGCATCCTGAAACCCGCCAGCTTCCATCCGTAATGGCAGAACAGCAGCGCTGACACTCCGAAGCTCGCTGCCGACGCAAGCGCAGACCCGTCCATCCCAAGGAGAGGGACGAGCAGGAAGTTGAGGACCACGTTTAGCGTTCCCATGGCGAGGACTATCTTGAATTCCAGATTAACCAGCCTCATGCCAGCAAGCGCGAGGGCTATCACCTGCGTGAAGAACGAGAAGAACATCCCGAGCATGAAAATCGACATGGCAGCAGCGCCGCCGGCGTAGCTCTGCCCATAAAGAACCACGAGCATCTCGCCGGCAAATGCGGTCATGACCACTGCAAAAGGCAGCGTCAGGAAAAGCGTCCACCTCTGCGCAGTGCCCATGACCTTCCTCACGGAATCCATGTCATTCATGCCCACAAGCCGCGAGATTAGGGGCATGAAAATGCCTCCAACCGCGCCTGGGAAAACCATGATGTTCATGGCAAGGGTGACTGCAAGGGAATAAACGGCTATTGTCTCATTTGCCGTGGCAGGCGGAAGCAGGTAGCCCAGGATCGCCCTGTCCGAGTAGGATATCAGCGTCGAGATCAGCTGTATGGCGCTCAGGACCAGGCCGAACGGTGCAATCTCCCTTACAAGCTCGCGCAGCGGCAGGGTTTCTCCTGCCGCAGGGAGGCTGGAATAGTTCCTGGCAATATGCGGGGCGAAAACCGCCATTGCNNAAGATTCTGCGCAGCGTTCATGGCCTGCAGTGACTTTATGTCCGCCTTCCCCTGGAGGAAGCCGCTGCCGACCTTGAACAGGTTCTCTATGAGCATGAACGACGAAATCAGCCTGAGCGCCGCTGGCAGAGAGGCATTCTGGAAAAATGCGCCTATTGCGTCTGCCCCCAGCCACAGTGCGGCAGTCAGCACTATCCCGCTGAGCGCGTTCAGGAGATAGGTGTAGCGGAGCAGGCTCCTTACCTTGCCTCCCTCCTTCCTGCTCTCAAAGTAAGGCACGTACCTTGCAAGGGAAGAGGGAAGCCCGAAGTCCCGCCACGCGCCAACAAGGCCGATTATGCTCAAGGAAAGGTAGAAAATGCCCACGTCGTCCTGCGAAACCGCCCTTGCGACGTATACAACGTACAGGAATGAAACCGCCTTGAGGAACACGTTCCCGAGCAGTCCCCAGAAGGTGCCCCTTGC
>DUFS01000023.1 GCA_013331805.1 Microcaldota archaeon
CTGAGCGGCTTTCCTGATTTCATCGTGCGTTTCAGTATTCTCCCAGCACCATTTCCTTTAGTTTCTGGTCAACCAACGGGAACTTCTCCAGAATATACGCAATCTCCTCCTTGGTGATGCCGTAGAGCTTGGCGACTGCCACATCGAGCTGCGCCCTTGCGAGCAACCGGTCATTTTCGTCTTTCAAGCCTGCCGGAATTCCGATCTCCTTCTTGAGCTGGTCAAATTCAGGAGTTGTGGCAACAAGCTGCGCGGTTTTCTTCACAATCTGTTCGAAGTATTTTCCGTCTTTGCCTGGCTCTGGCACCGGCAGCTCAAGGAAATAGTTGAAGTTGATATTGAAACTCATTTTTTGGCGAACAAGGTAGTCCAAAACAAATGAGTTCATAACTCCGACAAGAAAAGACATTCTTTTCAAGTCGTCCAGCATTATCACCGCCATCGAATGACCGCACACATATCCTCGTGGCACTAGGGTTGAAATAAGTGTTCTTTCATTTGTTGAGCTTGCGATGAGCCTATAGCCTATCCAATATTTGTCATGGTATTGCTTTTCCAATTTCAGGTTGGTCTGGACATCTTTTTCAGCAACAGTGTATCTTGTGTCTGGCGCTTCCTTCCAGTGATGGGTGAATTGGTGTATGTTCTTGCCTTCAAGAAGAGGCACACCCAGCTTGCCTGTCTGGAAAAGGTGATTGTCGGTCGTCATGTTGAATCCCTGGAATGGTTTCAGCCCCCAGGGCGCTTCTCCAAGTTTCGGAAAGGCGAGCATCTTGTTCACTATGCCATAGTCCTTTTCAGATTTGACTTCGATAAGGCTCATTGATATGGGGGAGGAATTCCTGACAAAATCTACCGTCATTACAGTGGGGCGTTCAATGGCTTTTTTCAGGTCGTCTTCGCCATACAAGAAAAAGGCGCACGGGAATTTTGCTGTTTTTCCTCCTTTCTCAAATGTGAGCAAAACAAACTTGTATCTTTGGTCAATGTCCTGGAAAACAAATTTCCTGTTTTCAAAGCCATAGAGCTCCTTCAGTTGGCAGTGGTCAAACAGCATCCTCCTGAGCGACTTGCACCCCAGGTCGGTGTAGATTCCGCTGGGGACCACCAGTCCTGCCGCCCCGCCGTCCTTCAGGAGCTGATATGCCCTTTCAGTGAACAATTTGTAAAGGTCAGTATGCCCGGACATGGCTTTTCTGCTATTGTCGACCTGGAACTGGTAGGCGCTCTGGAAATGCGAAGAAAGCGCGGTATACTCGGCTTCTTTGCTCTGCCAGTCTTTTTTGATGTAAGGGCGGGTGCGCATCAGCTCTTCCGCCCTTTTCCTGGCTTCCTGCGTGTTCAGGTTTCTGAAGCCCTCATCGTATTGTTCGAAGAACTCCTGCGTTTTCAGCTCCCATCTCTCCCACGGTGGATTGCCAATAATCACATCAAAACCGCCTGCTTCGGCTACGAGCGGAAAATCACGCTCAAATTTGAAGGATTTCGGGAAGTCGTCATCGCTCACAAGCGAGTTTTTCTGTATTATCTTCAGCCTTGGAAGCTTGTTCGGGGTGTCAATTGCGCGCAGGAACAGGTTCAGCCTCGCGAGCCTGACCGCGCGGGCATCCAAATCTATGCCATAAATGCAGTTCCCAAGCACCGCGTCAAGAAATTCAGGCAATCCGGCTATTTCCTCATCCGAATAGCCATTGCCATTCTTCTTCTCGCGCACCAGGTACCAGTGCCTGAACTCCTCAAAAGCCCTTACAAGGAAGGTTCCAGACCCGCAGGCAGGGTCCAATACCCTTATTCTGAGCGCCTCCTGCGGTGTTTTGCACTGGTTCAGCTTTTCACCAAGCGTGCTTCTCACCAGGTGGTCCACGAGAAACTCCGGCGTGTAGTAAATTCCGCTTTGTTTGCGTTTGTATATCTCCCTTTCAAGTCCCGTTCTCTTTGCCGTCTGCTTCGGCTTGTATGAGAGGTAATTCTCGTACGTGTGCCCAAGGATGTCCGTGCCAATCGCTTCGAATCTGTAGCGCAGTTTTGTCCGGGGATTGACGTAGAACGACTCAAAGACCGGAATAAAATCCTCGTTCTTTATGCTCAAGCCATCTATTCTGTGGCCGTCGAATATCGTGCTGTCATACCGTTTCTTCATCTTGTCCCAGAATTCGCAGAGAAACTCGCGGTAAAACTGAATCCGCCTGTCCTTCTTCCATTTTTCATACTCTTCATCCATCCTATAGCCGGACTCGGAACCATTGTCCTCCAGCATCCTGCAGAAGATAATGCGATCAAGTATGTGCTGCACGCACGAGTCGACTGAAATGTCCTCGTCGGTCGGTTCCGGGTCAAAAAGTTCATGGTTCTGGTCCCTTATTGTGCTTGACAGGCTTTTGCGAGTGTCGATAAGCTGTTCCGTGAGCAGGTCCTCTACGCTTTCGCTCTCCTTCCACTTCTTGTGCTTTTTGGCGTAGTCGTCAAGCGCTGGCCCGCCCTGCTCATGTGAAAACAGCATGAGCCAGCGCATCTTCTCAGTGTCACCGACTGCGCCAAGGGGCTCAAAATCGAAAAGTTCCGCGTTGTCTTGCTCGTCAAAGTAATCTGAGTTGAAAACACGCCATCGCGTGAAGTTTGTCAGCAGCACCCAGCGTATGCCGCTGTTCTTGCCGTATCCTATTGCCTGCTCGCGGTGTTCCGGCCGGTCGAGGTCTTCCGAGAATTTCTTTACCTCGGTGTAAAAGTCGGGCCGGATTCTGCCCGACCTTTTGAAGGCATAGTCCACCCTTTTGGTCTTGCCGCCGCTCCTGACCCTCTTTTGCGGCATTACTTCCGCGCTGAGCCAGTCCCATCCTAGCGCCCCAAAAAGCTGGCTCAGGTACTCCTCAGCCTTCTTTTCAATTTCGGCATCTTTGCTGGGCAGCCTGCCCAGCTTTGAATGGAGTTCCAGAAGTAAGCTCTTCAATTCCTCCTCAGACACCATGCGGCTTTTATCCAATACAAGCATTAAAAAGACTCGTCCAGTTCAATGCCGGTGTCGCTCATCCCTTTTTTGCATTGTAGTGTAATTCGCATCCGCTCTCATTACAATGCTGAAAAAGTCTGTCAGCAAACTTTTTCATGCCTTATCCTTATTCTCGTGTGCGCAAGGGGGATTCCAGCCCCGAACTTGCTGATGACCTTGGT
>DUFS01000013.1 GCA_013331805.1 Microcaldota archaeon
GATTATTAAATGTTGTTATACAAATGACAAAAAATTATATCAATGGTGCGATTGAACAGCGGTGGGCACCATCTACCTTTATCAGTTCAGATAAATTAACAGTTGTGATGGTAGCATCAGCAGTTTTGCTTACCGGGCAGGAAGGAGAACCTATGAGGCGGGTTCTTAAGTGTGGTTCTTTGCTGCTGACAGAAATCAAATTAGCTAGAAGTTTCTTAGTTTGCTTCTCCGTGAGTAATTTTAAAGGAGAATAAAGGCTGTGTAGCAGTTCAATATCCTCCGCCTTTTCAATAGCATCAGGATACAATAATTTTCCAACCAAACTGAAGACACAGTCCAGATGAAGAGTTTCGCCCACTGTCAAAATGGGAACAACCTCATAATCAGTTCCAACAACACTTTGCAACCATTTCGCTCCATCCATATTGGTCCGGTAGCCAATACCGACTAGCATTAAATGATGTGCTTTATCCAAAAATAGGTCTCCCCACTCAATCATTGCTTCTGGTGGCGGGACATAGTCCGCATTTTTAATCAATTCGTATTCCGACTGGCGTATCGCTGAAAGCATGTTAGCCCGAAGCACTTTCATGTCACACGGAAATGACCAGTGTATCTTTTTCTGTTGCTCAGTCTCCTTTTTGATCACTATACCCCTTACGGGGGCGTCAGAAGCTACTCCGTTGGGTCATCGCACAAGGCTAACCCACTGGAGCGGTGTCATCATCGCGTAAGTAGTTTGGTAAGAAGCGTATTTATCGGTTGCCCTTGTCTGCAAGTAGTTGCCAGTTCAGTAGAGGACGATCACCGGCTCGGTGTAGCGGCGAATCGAGCTTTCCCCCAGCCTCTTTCTCAGAGACGCGTCCATCATTTCCTTTGTAACTTCGGGAGGCTCGGCAAGCCATCCCAGATGCAGGTTCAGCCTGATTATCCTGTCAGGGATCACATGCCTGGTGCTCTTGGGAGGCATGACTTTGCCCGAAGTTGCCGCGTCAAGTATTTCCTCCTTTTTGTAAATCCTCCTGCAGAATACCGCATAGCCCTGGTTCAGGTATTCCTCCCACCTGTCGTCCGCCACGTACTGCATGTCCCTGCCCTCGGTTGCAGCTATGAATTTCCTTTGCTGCGAAACGACTCCCTGCACTGTCCTTTCGTTGGAATCGTAAAGGAAGCATTCCCGTTTCCCGTCAGTTTTCCTCACGTAAAGGAAAGTGGCCTCCATCCTGTTTATGGCTGCCATTCCTGATTCAAAGTCAACTGCCTCAGGCTTGAATCCGCCGATTTCAGTGTGGCCAATCACTTTTGAGACCGGGAACCAGCTTCCAACCCTGATTTCGGGCGAATGGTAATCCACGAGCTGGCAGGCGGCATTCGGGCACTTGATGAGCTCGAGGACCTTTTTCCTGTGATTGCCGTCCACCACCATGTTGCGGCTTTTCTCAACTATGAGCGGATCGACCAGCCTGCCCATGTTGAGCATGCCCTCGCGAAGCCTCTGCAGGTTGAATGGGATGATTTCCTCATGGCTGCAAAGCCTGTCGACGGGGAGGATCTGGAGGCGGCTTATGATCTCCTCGGGAAGCATCGATGCACCGCTACAAAATCGCACTATCTTCTTTAAATACGATCGGCGTTTCCTTCGTCAATCGCCTGCCATTAATTGTTGCCTCAGCCGCTGTTAACCACATCATGAGTGTCAGCGGTTGTTCATATCATCATCGGCGCAGCCGCTGAATTATTCAACGGAGTTGAATATTTTCATGGGCGAATTGGATTTGAACCAAAGGATTAAAATGAGCTATATACAATTACTCGCAATTGAGTAGGGAAGGGTGAAGTCATGCTGTCCGAAATAGTATTTTTTCTCCTGAGACAAGGCGCGCACAGGGAGCCCAAGCGCATCACCACCAACGAGGTCGCCCAAAACATCAGCGTATCGCAGCAAACAGCCTCAAGGAAGCTCATCAACCTTGAGAAATCCGGCGAAATCGAGCGAGCGGGGGGCAAGGTTTTCCTTACGGAAAAGGCGGTTTCCCAGGCAAGAAGGTGCGTGAAGGAGGTGATGGAGGCCCTTGAAGGCACGAGCATTGGATTCGCAGGCACAGTTGTCCAGGGCGTGGGCGAAGGCGCCTATTACCTATCGCAAAAGGAGTACGTAAGGGAGTTCAGGAAACGCCTGGGCTTCAAGCCATTCCCCGGGACCCTCAACGTGTCAATAGAGGATGACGACATAGAAAAGCGCCTGCTTCTGCGCCAGCAAAAACCGATACAGATAAGCGGATTTCGGAAAGGCAACCGCACCTTTGGCAAGATCGAGGCGTACCGCTGCGCGATCGGTGGGATTCCGGCCGCAATAGTCTTCCCCGAGCGCTCGGTGCACGGCCTCAAGCTGCTTGAAATAATCTCGCCTTTCCAACTGAGGAAAAAGCTGGATCTTTCTGACGGCTCCAAGGTGGGCATAGAAGTTGTGGCAAACTAAAAAAGCCTAGTTTTACGACCAGCTTCCCAGTTTGGTCTGCGCCCCGACCTCGCTCATTTTCTTTTCAACATTCTCGCAGGTGCGGGCCACTCTTTCCTCTGAAAAGTCGAACTTGCCGCAGAGGAATTTCACAAGCTCGCCGCTTCTCATTTTCCCGAATCTGACCTCAACGCCTTTTTTCACAGGAGGCTCCAGGAAGAATTTTTCAACATTCTCAAAAAGCTCAAGCTGATCGGTTGCCCCTGCCTTATTTGCGGCTTCCACAAGCGACTTTGACTCCTTCACGATTTTCAGAGCCTTCTTGGGCCCAATCCCCTTCACTCCCTCGTCAAAATCCGTTCCTGAAAGTATTCCAGCCCAGATCAGCTGCTGCCTGCTGACTCCCAGCGTGCCAAGAACTGAAAGTAGCTCGATGAATTCTGGCGTGACTTCAACGTATTCGTTCCTCCCAGGGATTTTCCTTCTTCCGCCAATAGACAGGTTGCGAAGCACAAGGGGCGCGCCGAACAGCAGGCAGTCTATGTCCTGCGAGGCAACAGCATCTGCCGTGCCTTCAATTACCATTTGAGAAGCCTGCGCCTCTCCTTCCGAAGGCGATTCCACCACGGGTATCCCCATGAGCTCAAGAAGCTCCTTGGACTGCCGAACCATTTCGGAAGTCAGGCGCGAGGTTGCCTGTGCAGCCTTTCTTGCCTCTTCCATCATCCCTTTCTCCAGCGCAGCCTTCCAGGCAGCTTCCGCCTCCTTTTTCCGCTCGCTCCTCTCACGAAGAGTGTTGCCCTTCTGGTCAGGGGGCTTGCCGTCAAATACATAGATTGGGCGGATTCCGTTTTCCAGCAAGCGCGAATTCCGATAGAATATGCCGGCAAGGTGCCCTGTGGTGTTGCCGTGCGAATCCATCAGCGGCGTTCCATCTGGCTGGCGGATGGAGGACAGGAACTGGTATATGGTGTTGAATGCGTCAACAGCGAACTTCTTTCCCGCAAGGTCCGGAATGGATGCGGTCTTTTTCGGAAGCTCGCCCAAATCTACTCCCATGGGTGCAAATTAGCCTGCGCATTGTTTTTATTGTATTGGTGGCGCCTCACTCCAGCGTCCTTGCAATGAGCCAGATGGCAAACGCGCCCAGGAGAAGGAAAAACAGCTGCAGGGCAGAGCTTTTTGCCCGCTTTTCCTTGTGTATTTCCGGCAGGAGGTCCGCGGACGCAATGTAGATGAACATGCCCGCTGTGAAGGCGAGCGCATAGCTTTCCATGTGCAGCACAGCACCTGAGAAAAAGAAGAACAGCACGCCGCCGGCAACAGCAGCAAGCGCGGAAAGGAAATTGAATGCAAGCGCCTTTTTCTTCGTATAACCGCTGAAAAGCAACAGGCCGAAATCCCCGATCTCCTGCGGGATTTCGTGGAGCGCAATCGCAAGAGTGGTGGTCAGCCCCAAAGGCACATTGACCAGGAACGCCGCGGCAATCGCAACACCGTCGAAAAAGTTGTGGAACGCGTCCCCCACCAGCGTAAGCATGCCAAGCGGATGGGTGTGCTCCCTTTCCCTTGCCGCATGGTGGTGGTGCCAGTGGATTATCTTTTCCATCACGAATGCTACAATAATTCCGACAAAGGCAAGCTCAAGCGCTGCAGATATGTCAATTCCTTTTGAAGCCTCGGGCAAAAGGTCGAAAAGCGCCGCACCCAGGAGCGTGCCTGTGGAAAAGCTGATCAGGAAAAAGAGGATTTCGTCAATCCTCTTCTTGCCCAGGAAAACAAGGACAATGCCAATGAGGGAAATCAGGCTCACCAGCACGGTTGCCGCAACAATGAGCTCAAGGACCATGGCATTATAATGCAGGGAAATATTATTAACTTTATCTATTATAGTTATTAACATTGGAAGAGCGCTTATAAGGCGGTTATTAATGGGCGGAAAAACAAAAATAATCAGCATATCTCTCCCTTGGGAGGCGTTGCGGGAGGTGGACGGGCTCAAGTCGCAGCTTGGCTTCTCGGGGAGATCCGAGGCAATCCGCGCAGGCATCCGCACGCTCGTTTCAGAGAACAGGGAGCGGGAGAAGCTGTCCGGGAAGGTGAAATGCGTCCTCCTCCTGGTGCACAGCGAAAAATCGGAGGACAAGGCAACAGAACTCAAGCACAAGTTCGAAGATGTCATCTCAACGCAGATACACAGCAGCCTTTCTGCGGGCAAGTGCATGGAAGTGTTCCTGATGGACGGGGACGCGGAGCGCATAAAGAAGCTGGTGAAAGGCGTCCAGTCAAATAAGAAGATAGATTACTTCAAGCTCGTCGTGCCATGACCTATCTCTTTCCCTTCCTTTCTATTTCGAGTATGTCCCCCAAGGTTATCCCGCCCTTTGCCTGCGAGGATGCAGAGCCGCTTGTGCTCACAACTCCCTGCAGCAACTTGATGCCAAGCTCCTTTTCGAGCTTGTGCGCGACCTTCTCATCAGGAAGAGTCCGCTCGTGCTCGATCCTTTCCAAAAAAGACATCTTTTCGTTAATTCTTTCTGCGAGAACTTCGATCGGCAGGCCCAGCTTCTTCCTTGCATTTGCGATAATGGAACCGTAGCCTTCCACAACTTCCAGCTCCTCCTTGTGCCTCGTTGTGCCCAAGTCGCTTCTCATTTCCTGCGCAGGCGGGGACCTAAGCAGCTTCCCTGAGTTAGAGCAATCCGAGCAGACATTGAGCTTGGCGCCTTCAATTAGGATTAGGTAGCCCGCTTCTGGCGCTCCGCAAATTTCGCATTCCACTGCAAAGCCCTCCCAATGCTCTAACTCAATCGATAAAGCCTTATATTCGTTTCCAAGCCCAATTGCTGCATGAAAGACATGTTCAAGCCAGTGTTTGCCATAGGCGCAATTGCTGTCTCATTGCTGATATTCGTAACAGTCCTGGATTCGAATCTTCCGGCAATCGCCAAGTTCGTGCTTGGCGCTGCCTCGCTTGCCGGCTGCGGGATGGCGATTGCAGGCCTTTACAAGCTCGAGCACTGGGCAGGCATGTTCCTGCTTCGCAGCCAGCACGGGCTCAAGTTCCTTGACAGCGTTGCGAGAAAATATCCGCGGCTCTGGCAGTATTTTGCCGAAATGGGCATGATAGTGGGGTACGGCTCCCTGGCATATTTCATAATGGGCAGGAAAAAAATGGGCTGGAAAGTCGCTGCAGCGCGATATGCGCCAGGCACATTCATCCTGATCTTTGTCTACGCCCTACTGCCCGTGGCAATGGCGATACTGCTTTCCATGGTGCGGGGAGGGGAGGAGTTTTCAACTGCTGGCTCGAAATTCCAGGAAGCCGCCTCGGGCGTGGACGGCCTGAAATACATTTCCGCGGCTATGCTTGCGTTCGGTGGCATCACCTTCCTGACCACGATAAGCATTGTCACCTATGCCGGAATTGTCGGGGCTGCGCTTATTTCGGCGCTGATGGGAAATGGCGGGCCAATAGCCGCCACCCCTCCGGGCGGAATGCCGATCCTGCCAGGCGTCAACCTTGACCTGGTGCAGGGCCTGCTTGCCCTTGCCGTGGTGCTCCTGGTGCACGAGGGAATGCACGGCGTCCTTGCGCGGCTTTACAAGCTGCCCCTCAAGTCAGCTGGCCTGGTCATATTCGGCTTCCTGCCCTTTGGGGCATTCGTTGACATTGACGAAAAAAGGCTTTTCAAGGAAAGGAAGGAGCGGCAGAACTCGGTGATGGTGGCAGGAACGGCTGCGAACTTTGCCACAGCCATATTCTTCCTCGCCCTTCTTATATCATTCGTCGCATTGGTGGGCGCCTCGCCCTCTGACTTGCAGCGCCAGGTGGGCAGGTTCATTGCGCTTACCTTTTCGCTGAACGTGATAGTGGCTGCGGTGAACCTCGTCCCACTTCCCATGTTCGACGGCTACCACATAATGAGGAATGCAGTGCCACACCCCTGGCTCCAGAAGGCGATAGTCTACCTGGTCGGGCTTTCCTTCCTGCTCACACTGTTCCCCTGGGTGCTCCGCTAGGCAGTTTTCCAGTTTTGCTGCCAGGCCTGATCTCGCGGTTTTATCAAGTGTCGTAATCGGTACAAATGCCCCTGCCGCATTCAATGGGAGAATTCAGGTTCATATGCTGTTCTGCACCGGCAGCGCTTCGGAGCATCATCATAAAAACACTTCGTGCCAGATTTTCCCGGTGGGTGGATGACTTACGTACCTAAGGGCTATATCCCGACCAGAGTTCCCCGTTTTGTTCAAAAATTCTTGCCAAAAATTGTTCTTGAAAAATTCAGGATAAATTATGCCAAAGTTGTAATTAGAGAGCGTAAAAGGATCACCAAGCTCAATCGCGGCACAACACTCCTGCCAGACGATCATCCTTCGCGTGTCAAAAAAGGTGAAATAATCCCGTTAGCCGGGCCTATCATGTCCCAGGAGCCCGGGGAATTCATGAAAATCACAGAGGATTTCAGGAACATCATGTTGGGATTGCCGCTCAAGAACAAGGAACTCGAGAAGAAGTATGGCTATCCTTTGGTTGAGCAAACCCGCCAGGATCCCAAGTAATCGGTTTACCGTGTCAGTAACCTATAAAAATCCTAATTCCCTACTTGCAGTATGGCAGAAGACGAAGAAAAGGATGCAGAAGAAAGCGGGGGCAAGCGCCAGATAGCCTCGCGCGGAATTCCCTCAAAGGACTCGCTTTACCTCCCCCCTCACAACTCACCCGAGCTTCGCAATTTCCAGGACGCAAACGAAAACCTTACAAGGAACATATGGAGCCTGGAAGAAGTGGCGAATTTCGTGTTCCCGAAAAGGTACCAGCTGAAGTACAATGAAATCGCGCTCTCATTCCTGAAGCTCGTGGTGGAAAAGACCACTGTTTCCGGGGACGAAATAGGCGGGTTCGTCTCATCGAACGGGATTTCCAAGGCTACCTTCTACAACCGGGTGCTGCCGCGGCTCAAGAGAATAGGCTTGCTGAAGGTGGAGCGCCAGACAATAATAGCGCTGGAAAGCAAGCGCAAGTTCCGCCCCATGACCATTTCCCTCTCGAAAACATTCGGCAACTACCTGGTGAAAATCGGCGACTCCTGGCTTGCGATCGTGGATGACGCAAGAAGCAAGAAGGGAGTTGAAAAGCGATCAGAAAAATAGCTACTCGTCCTTGTCCTTCAAATCGTAGAAGATCTCCTCGCCAGGGTATATCTTCACCCCCAAACCCTCCACGAACTCGAAGGGGCAGACCTTCTCGATCTGCCTTGTCCCCCTCATCTTCAGGATTTCAATCGCCCGGTAGCGGACCGACTGGTGGCGCGGGTGGTGCAGCATTATGACTCCGTCAACCAGGTGCTCGATCCCTCCGGGGGATTTAACGGATTTCTTGCTGCTCAGGCCCTCAGCCGAGAGCATGGTGGTGCACTTCCACTTGTAAAGCAGGTCGAATAGCGAAATCTCAGCCTCGCGCGCCTGGTATGGGCTGTCAAAAAGCATTGCATAGGAGGTGAGCGAGTCGATCGCAAGCCTTTTCGCGCCAAGGGAGGAGATGGTGTCCAGTATGAGTCCGCCCCCCTCGTCCACCAGCTTTTTCACCTCGTGCGGGCGGTAGTTTATCGTGGCAAAAAGCAGCTCCTCCTCAAGCGCCTTGAAGTCAAAGCCGTATTTCTTCATGTGCCGCAGCACCGAAAAGCTCGGCTCCTCGAAAGTAAGAAGCACGCCAGGATCGCCGTACTGCACAGCGCCGTTGTACAGGAACTGCGACAGGAAGGTGGTCTTGCCGGTGCCAGACTCCCCCATGACAAGCGTGGTGGACACTGGCTCAAATCCCCCGCTGATAAGCTCGTCCAGCCCGGTTATCCCGGAGGGCACCCTCCTGTCAGGGCCTGAAGCAGCCTCCGCGGATGCAGCAGCAGGGGAAAGCTTCTGGGACTCTTTCGGCTTGTCCTCCTCCCCCCGCTTTACAGGCTGCACAGTGGGCCTGAGCTTGCGGTCTACTTTGGTCTCGGGCGTTGCCATCAATTTGCACCGGTTGTCTTCGGCAAAAGTTCTCCAAGAACGTTTATAAATCTGCACAGCTTCAATTTTTCGTCTGTATTTGCTGTGGTGTTCATGGTATCCGACCTCCTGCTTCCAACCGGGCTGAAAAGCCTTGACGAATTGCTCGGAGGCGGCCTTCCAATTTCCGGCAATCTGCTGTTATACGGCGACCCGCTGTGCGGCAAAAAGCCCCTTGTCATGCAGTTCATCTACGAGGGCCTCAAGATGAACATACCCGGGATTTTCGTGCTCACTGACTACGGATTTGTGGAATGGAAGCAGATGATGCATTCCTCGGGCTGGCTGATTGACGCATACGAGAAGAACGGCCTTCTGCAGATAGTGGACTGCTACTCCAAGCAGTACGACCCCTCGCTCGTGGACGAGGGGATAGTGACCTACGTGAACGGCGCCGAGGACCTGTCCACGATTTCCATGCAGCTTGCCGGCCTGCAGGAGCAGATAGTGCAGATCGCGGACAACCACAGATTGGGCTTCCACTCGCTTTCCGCGCTTCTGGAAACCAACCAGCACGAGTCGGTCTACCGTTTCATGCAGTTCATAACCGGCAAGTTCCGGAGGACAGGGGCGACCGCCATGTACGTCCTTGAGAAGGGGATGCACGAGGAGAAGCACGTCAGGATGATCGAGCACCTCATGGACGGCCTTATAGAATTTGAGGATGACAAGCTCAGGATCAGGGGCCTGATGGGCGCCTCGCCATCCTGGCACCAGTACGAAATCACAGACCAGGGGGTAAGGGTAAAGCTTTGAGGTCAAGCATGGAATCCATAACCGAATGGCTGGAGCCTGGCGAAAGGATAGAATCGACCTTCAGGGTGGGGAAAGTCACATTTTTTTTCATGGTGCTGTTCCAGCTTCTGCTGCTCTTCCTGCTTTCGCTTCCGCTCATATTCGCGGTTTTCTCAGTAGGGCTGGTGATGCATGAGGCGCCGCTGCTTCTGGCAGGCTTGGTTCCTGTCCTGTTCGTGGTCACCATCATAGCGGGCAAGGCAGTGGTGCACGTGCTTGAGCCAAAATCATTTTCCAGGGTGCTTGCCACAGTGGACATGCCTGCGGCAACCTCGACGGTATACCTCACCAACAAGCACCTGGGGCAGAAAACCCTGCGCCACCACCCGCTGATTGCCTATGGCGAAATCGAGTCCATCAAGCCCATGGGAGGTTTCACTGACATGGCCTGCGAGCTTTTGTTCGGCGTCCGCAAGATGCAGCTCCACACGCACTTCAAGGTCCAGTCGCTTTCCTTCTACCTTCCTGTCAGCGAGTGCGGGAAAATCCTAACCATTATGAATTCGAGAATGCAGGAAGCCAGGAAAAAGGAGTGATTTTACCGTTCTGAACTCAATTTCTTCGCGGTTTCTTCCAATTCCTTCACAACCTCTTGCCGATGCTCGAAATTTTGGGGCGTTCTTTACACCGTCATCTGCCGAACTCTCCCTTTCTCAGCAGTCCCCCCCACCGACGTGCGCCCAACTTCTGGAGGAAAGGTATAAAAGGGGGGTTTTTCATAAACAACACAGAGAGAAGAGATGCCAGAGGCTAGCTTATGCAGAAGAACGGCAAGCAGCTCAATCCTGTGCACAAGGCGAGCG
>DUFS01000052.1 GCA_013331805.1 Microcaldota archaeon
CAAGCATCAGAACTTGAGAAAAAAAGGCCGCGGGAAAAACCGGAATATCTCCCTTTTGAGGAAATAGAGACATTTGAAGGCGAACTTTCGGATTTCGAATCTGGGCTTTTCCAAAGCAAGAGCGCCATTGGGCTCATACTCGGATCCCGCGGCTCGGGCAAGAGCGCGCTTGGGATGAGGTTCCTGGAGAACGTGGCGGCCAAAACAGGCAGGAAAATCTGCTGCATGGGTTTTGCCAGGAATAGCCTCCCAAAGTGGATTGAGCCCGTGGCATCTCTTGAGGAAGTGAAAAATAATTCGTTTCTTCTCGTGGACGAGGGGGGAGTGGAATTCTCTTCGAGGAACTCGATGTCTAGCGCAAACAAGCTTCTCTCTCAGCTTCTGCTCATCTCCCGCCACAAGGATATCAACGTGCTTTTCATAAGCCAGAACTCTTCCAATATCGAAATCAACGCCATACGCCAAAGCGACTATCTGCTCCTCAAGCAGCCTTCCCTTTTGCAGATGGATTTCGAAAGGAAGGCGATCAGGGGGATATACGAAAAAGTGAAGGCGGGATTCATGAAGCACAGGGACGAAAAGGGGATTTTCTACGCCTATTCGGACCAATTCCAGGGATTTGCCTCGAATTCCCTTCCCTCGTTTTGGAGCGAAAGCCTGAGCAAGTCGTACAAGGACAGGAAATAGCGCAACAGCACTTCTTGTAGGGAGTTTGGAAAAAGACTAAAAGAAGAAAAATCAGGCAGCCTTTGTCCCGACCCAGGTGCCGCTCCAGCCACCGGTGGTGTGCACCCCGTACTGCCAGTTGCCGGTGAAGCCGTTGCAGTCCTTGGTGAAGTAGAACACCATGTCTCCCGCATCGCCAGGTTCCGAGTAGGAGGGGTATTCAGACCACTTGCCCACATACACGCCGTCCACCAGAGTGCCCAGGAGTTTGCCAGAGTCATGGGTGTAGGTGCCAGTCACCTTGCTTCCGTCCTGGGAAAGCTGCATGGTGCCCCAGTCAGTGTTCCAGGAACCTGAATATTGGCAGTTGGTCAGGTGCGCAGGTATGCCTGCCGGAAGCTGGGCTGCCGCTGCCACGCCNNATGGCATGTTGAGCTGCACCACTCCATTGCACCAGTTCTTCTGGTAGGTATCGCACTCAGCGGTCTTTGTTATTGTGCCTTCGGATATTGACTCGTCGTTCCTCTCGAGCTTGTAAGTGACGCTCTGCTCGCCGCCTGCCCAGTTGTACCAGACCTTCAGTTTCGTAACCGAGAGCTGGCTTGACAGGGTGAATTCGGACTTGTCGGTCAGGGAGCAGGCGCCTATGTAGTTCGGCGTGGTGTCAAAGAGGAGCTTTTCCTCCTCCTGGGAAGGCTGTGTTGCTTGGGAGCTGGATGCCTTGCCGTAAATGCGCACGATTCCTGTTGCGCTGGGCTTGAGGCACATCTTGGGCGAGGAGACTTTGAGCTCGTAATCGCCTGCAGGGAATTCCTTGCTTATCTTGTGGTTGCCGTTGCACCAGTTGCCCTGGTAGGGGTCGCAGTCGGCCCGCACCATGGAACCCGAAAGGAAGCTGTCGCCGCCCTTTTCAAGCGTGTAGGTTATCACGCTTTCGCCTGAAGCCCAGTTGTACCATACCTGGAGGAGCGATACCTGCATTGCCTTGTCCAGGGTGAACTTTGAGGAGTCTGTAAGCGAGCAGCCGCCAAGGTAATTGTTCCCTGTGTCAAAGAACATCGGGTCTGAAGTCATGCCCGCAGTAGTGGCTGGCTGACCTGTGGCAGGAGGCTGTGTTGTACCTGAGGGTGCGGAATCGGATGCCCCGGCAGGCGCATCGTAGGGAAGCGCCTCCTTTACAGTGGGGCCGTCTATTACCTCGAATTTCACTGATTCGCTTACGCCTTTTCCTGAGACAACAACTTCATAATTGCCAAGAGGCCAGCCCTCGTCAGGCTTTTGAAGTGTGAATGAGCCTGCGCCGTAGTCGCCGCCTCCCTTGGAGTTGAAGGTGTGTATGGTCGTGCCGTCGTCAAGGTAAGTGAAGGTGACAGTGATTGCGTCGGTTTCCGCGAAATTGTCATAAAAGAACCAGACATGGAATGCCGGAACGTCCTTGTTGTACTTGAGCACCTTGTCAGCCGGCATGAAGTCGGTTATCGATGTTGTGACAATCGGCTCGATTATGCGCGGAGCGCCTGCCCCGTTGGGGTCGCCGTATTTGCCCTTAAAATAGTCGTAGGCTTTCTGCTCGCCGGGCTTTTTCCCGAAAGAGGCCGCCTTTGCCGTGCCTTCGATATTCACGCAACCAAAAAGGAGAATTCCCACTGCCAATATGGCTAATAGCTGCTTCATTAATCACACCTCTTGACCGAAAATTGGGTATGGATATTTATAAAACAAACGTAAAAACGCTAGCGGAAAAAGAGATTTGAAGGCGAAAATATGAAATTGCTGCGTTGGTTGCCGATCTTTCTTGTAGCTCTTTGTTTTCTTACTGCGATCGTTGCGTACCCGAAACTTCCTGAAAAGGTGGCCTCGCACTGGAATCTGGAGGGCAAGGCTGACGGATACATGGACCGGGCGGGGGGCGCATTTTTCGTGCCAGTGCTTAGCCTTTTCATGCTGGCACTTTTCTATGTGCTTCCGAGAATTGATCCGCTGAAGAAAAACTATGCTGCTTTCAGGAATGAATATGACGGCATGGTAGCAGTGCTCGTTGGCTTCATGTACTATGTTTACCTGCTCACTCTTTTGATCAACTTCGGCTATGGCATTGACATAGTCCAGTGGCTTTCCCCGGCGTTCGCTGTGCTCTTCTATTATGTGGGCATACTGCTTGGCAAGGCAAAGCAGAACTGGTTTGTGGGCATTAGGACTCCCTGGACCCTGGAAAGCGAAAGCGTCTGGGACAAGACCCATGCAGTGGCATCCAGGCTTTTCAAGGCCGCGGGAGTGGCAGCGCTG
>DUFS01000072.1 GCA_013331805.1 Microcaldota archaeon
CTAACCCTTGGTCTCAAGGTAGCCTTCTGTCACAAGCTTGTTGAGCATCTGCTCCACCCGGTTTTCAGGCACGTTGTAGACCTTGGAGAAGTCAGATATGTTTATCTCCCCCTTGTGCTCGGCGAGCCACTCCTGTATCTTCAGCGAGAGCACCGTGTCAGAAAGGGTTTCCAGCCCCTTGAGCCTGACCGAAAGCTCGTCGTTGCGGTTTTTCAGGTCGTAGTTCTCCTTGGACAAATTGGAAGCGCTCTCGGTGAGGTCCTTTACCTTCTTGGCAAGGGAGGCGTGGTCCGATCTGAGCGAGTCGTAAACGGAAAACAGCCTGTCGTAGTCGCTTGAGACGTACTCGTTCATGTCCGCAAGCGACGACTCAAGGAGCTGGTACACCTGCTTCATGTCAACCGAATAGCAGTCGTCCGCTATTGTGAGCATGTTGAGGAAGTGGCGCAGCACCTCCAGGCGCCTCTTTTTGGGGCTGGTGTTGGCAAGGCAGGTGTAGACAACCTCAATCCTGCTTGGCATGAACTTGATTATCGAGAAGAGCGCAGGGTCCTTGCGGAGGTCGCGGCTCTCGACGTTGAGGACCGAAAGGGTGTCCTTGTCCTGCGTCATCTCCAGGAACGAAACCTGCGAGTAGCGCTGCGAAAGCTCAGCCATTCCCCTTGTCCTTTCAGCAAGGAGCCGGAATCCTCCAACCGTCGGTATGGCCGGGATCGGCTGCTGGCCCTGGGCCTTTGCCCCTGCAGGAGGGGCTTTCGGAGCTTGTGCGTCTGCCATTTCAAACACCCATGTTCAATCCGCGCCATTTGGAATTATTTTTTCCTTTTCTTTCCAGCAGGTGCCTTCTTGCGAACCGCAGATTCCTGCAAAGGTCTCTTCTGTTCTTCTTCAATTTTGGGCCAGTGGGAAAACACCGCGAAGCCCACTATGAGCGCGGCCAGAATCAGCCCGAGTATTATGCCCATGATTGAGATTCCTGAAGCTGAAAAGACCGAGACGAAAAAGAAAATTATCAGCACTATTGCGGCTACGACCACGTGCATCACGAGGTTTTTCTCGAACTTTTCCCTCTTTTTCTTATGGGCCTCCAGGCAGCTTTCGCAGACCACCAGCTCGTTGTTCTTGGCTGCGCCCACGGACTGCTTGATCCTCCTTATGGTCCGGATGACCATGTCGTCCTCGACCCTGCGGCCGACTGTCTCCTTTTCGCACACGATGCACACCTTTGCCATGTTTCCACCCCTTACCCTACGCAAGAACCACTTGCGTGACATCCCTGCTTCCCATCCCCAGGCGCGTGAAGTCCGCCTTTGAAAAGACATTTATGAGCGTGCTTTCGTTAATCCCGAGGTCGTGGAGCAGCGAGGAGATGTCGGTCCTTTGGATCCCGTAGCGCTCCAGCATTATGACGAACGACACCACGTCGATATGCCGGTTGTTCTTGTCAAACGCCGTGCAAATCTCGGTGACGCGGACCTCGTCCATCCCAGCCGTCCGGAGCTTCCGCCTCAGGTCGTCCTTTGAGAAAAACACACTTCTTGCCATTATTTCCTCTCCGATTCTTGCGAGCTTTGCAGGCTCATTATGTGCTCGCTTATGTCCTCGCTGCCAAGCGAAAGCTCCAGCTCGTCCGCCTTGGAAAGCACGCTTATGACCACATTGTCCTCGAGCGTAAGCTCCTTTAGGAAAGTTGAGATGTTGACCCGCGCGATCCCGTATCTGGACAGGAGCACCACGAACGAGGCGATTTCCATCCTGCGCCCCTTCTTGGTGAAAAGCGCCACGATCTCGTCGGACTGCTCCTCCCCGAGCCCGTAGGAACGGATCTTCTTCTTGAGCTCGTCCTTTTCAAAGCCGACCGAGCGCTGGCTGCCCTCCATTGAAAGCTCCTGGCGGGAAAGCACCGCATCCATGTCCAGGAAGAACTCCTGCATGGGCTCCTCGCCGTCTATCTTGCCGATCATGAAGGTCTCGGAAAAGTCCGTGGTGGCCTGGAACGCCATGTTCACGGCAGCCTGCCCCACCCCGAGCTTGGATATCTCCTCGCGCATGTAGTCCGAAAAGTTGAGCGTGGACTGCAGGTAGTCCAGGAAGCGCTCGAACTTCACCCTCAATATGAACGTGGTGCCCACGTTGGAGAATATCGCCTCGGATATGTCGGTCGGGTTCTGCGACGCAACAATGAGGCCGAACTGGTATTTCCTGCCCTCCCTCACAATCATCACCGCGTCGGAGTTTTCGTCCTTTGCTATCTTCCACGCCTCGTCCAGCACCACCAGAAGCTTCAGGCCCTTGGTGGGCGACCAGCCCTCCTCGCGCATCTTCTCCTTTATGAACTGCAGCATGGAAAGCGCGGCCAAGCCCCTGAATGTCTCGTCCGGAAGGCCGGAGAGGTCCAGGTCCACCAACCCGCCTTTCGTCAGCTTCTCCAGGTCTATCGTGGACTGCTGGGCAAAGAAGTCCTCGCCCTCGCGCGTGAACTGCCGCAGCCTGTAAATCGCGTTTTCAAGCTCGGCCGGAAACTCGTAGCTGCCTGCCTCGCTCATGTCCTCCAGGATTTTCTGCACGTCCTTGAGCGTGGGCGGGCGGAGCGGGCGGCCCAATCCGTCCACCTGCAGCTTGGAGTCCAGCTTGAATTTCTGGGAAACGTATGCCTTTTCTATCGCAAGCTCGGTCAGCCTGCGCTGCTCCGGGTAGCGGGTGACGTCCGTGAGTATGTCCAGGGTCCTCATTATCTGCTTTATCCTGTCATTGGGCTTCATGCCCGCCGTGTCCAGGAGGTTTATTGCCGAGCCCCTGCCAAGCGAAATCACCTTGCCCCCTGTCTGCTTGACCCAGTCGCGGTACTCCCCCGCCCAGTCGATTATGAATGCGTTGGTGCCCCAGACATAGGAGGCGCGGGTGAGGAAGGTCTTCACAAAATAGGATTTGCCGGACCCGGTGATCCCGACAATGCAGATGTGCGGGTTGGTAGTTTTTTGGAAAGTCCAGTAAAAAGGCACGTGGAATATTTTTGTCCTGCCTATGTAGATGGCGTTGGTGGGGTCTGCCATGAGCACGTCTTCCGGGGGCTCGGGCGGCCGGACGAATATGTTGCGCTTGGCAAGGTCGGTATTGTCCAGCTCGGATATGTTCAGATTTCCCATCTTTGTCACCNNGCGATCGCCGCCTCCTTGCTCACTCCCACAGCCGTTGTCATCATGTAGGACACCAGCCCCATGGGCTTGATGCCGCGCGTCAGCTTGTTTATCTGGCCTTCCCACATTGCCACTTCCTTTTCGAACCTGTCGAGCTTGAGCACATCCGGGTCAGGCTTGTCGCGCTCGCGGGCGAGGCGCAGCTGCGCCTCGGCGTGCTTGGTTTCTATCCTGCTGCGGTGGTCGGAGATGTCCTTCATGTAAACCATCATGGCGAACTTGGTCACGTACTTCACCGAGGAGACCGCGCGCTCGAAGTATTCGGAATAAACGATGTTCTCGTCCATGGTCTTTTCCGAGGCTGATTCGTAAATCCTGACGCCCAGGTACTTGGAGGCGTAATAGATCCCGCCCACGTTCTTCAGGACCACGTCGTTTGAGGGGGGCACCTCGTAGCCGCCCTCCATTATCTGGACTATGTTGCCCCTCTGCGTGAGAAGCGGCACCAGGAGGTAGCCGTACTTGTAGAAGGCTATTGCCCCTATCGCCCCGACCAGGCACAGGATGGCGGATACGATCTTGAATATCGGGTTTTCTCCTGAAAGGAAGCTTCCCATTGCGCCAACAATGGCAAGCGCGGCAGAGCCGTATGCAAAGTACTTGAAGTTCACCATGTGCTCACCATCGGTCCGCGCCAGAGGTCATTCTCCCTGCCCAAGCATTCGGCGCCGGCAGCTGACGCTTCTCCTGCTCCGACATTGCTTATAAGGTTTTGTAGCTTGGGGCAGAAACGGAAAAAAGCTATCTTCCCTTCATTTCAGAAAGCTTGGCGTATTCCGCTGAAAGCCTGCCGCCAAGCGGGCCGATCGAGTAATCCTTTTCCACGGTCTTCCTCGCCTCGCCTGAAAATTTCGCCCTTTTTTCAATGCAAGCCAGGATCCTTTCAGCGCAGGCATTGGGCTCCCCGGGAAAGGTGTGCCCGTTTTTCCCTTCCCTTATCGCCTCTGCCGGCGCCGTGCCCTCCAGTATGCAGGCTGGCGTGCCGCATGCCATTGCCTCCAGCTGCACCAGCCCTTGCGTTTCAAAGGGCGAGGCGAACAGGAACACGTCCCCGGCATTGTAGTAGTCCACAAGCTTTTCGCGCGGGAGGAACCCGGAAATGACAAATCTGTCCTTCACGCCCATCTTTTCGATTTCGGACTTGAATTCCTCAAGATAGGGGCCCTGCCCTGATATCAAAAAGACCACGTCAGGGTCGCGCATCACTTTTGCCACCTTGGCGAAGAACAGGTAGTTCTTTTCCTTCACCACCCTGCCCACTGTGAGGATGATTTTTTTCCTTTCAAGGCCAAGCCCGCGCCTGACCTTGATGCCGTTTTTGTTGGGCTTGAAAAAGCTGGTGTCCACGGGCGAGGGAAGCACTATCGAATCTATGCTGTTCTCCGCCATCAGGCCTTGCGTGTGGCGCGAGGGCGCGGTGATCGTGTCGAAGTGCGAGTAGAGCCACTTGAGATAGCCCCAGGCGATTTTCCTTCCCATTTCCTGGGCCTTTTTGTTCTTCGTCAAATAGTGAACTCCGTCGCTTATCATGGTCTCAAGCGAGGCCATGGATGGCAAGCGCGCCCTGCCTGCAAAGCTCATGGCTGATACGCCCATGCTCATCATTGCCTTGGAGTGCACCACTTTAACTCCTGTCTTTTCAGCCATGCTCGCAGGCACATAGGGAAAAACCGCTGCTCGGTACTGGGGATAGGGCGGGAATTTTACAGCAAAATAGCGGTGCACTTCCTTTTCGGGCTTGGAGCCCGGCGCGTCAGGAGCGAATATTTCATAGGAGTGCCCGCGCCTCTCAATGCCTTTCTTCAAAGCGAGAATTGAGGAGACCACTCCGTCGGTATTGGGCAGGTAGCTGTCCGTGAAAAGCGCTATTCGCATAGGCTTAATTGGCTTTTGTGCTTAAAAACACATCCCGAAGGCATCAGCCGCGATTATAAATATATTGGTATTAAATGCATATAAGTGGATTATATTTGTTTGGCACAGGTCATGCTATGGAAAGGAAACAAGTGAAAACCAATCCAAATCCGAAAAAAGAAGGCTTCAAAATGGGCACACCCCGGGCAGGGATTAAGGTCAACGAGTTCTTCAGCAAAATGTTCGGGAGCAAGGAAAAAAATTCAACGCCTGCTGTGGAAGAAAAAACCGCAACCAAAAAAATCCCGGATGAAATCGCCGAATTGATAAAATCAAGGGCAAGCAATCCAGCGATAAAAATGCCGCTGATCAATGCAGGATCGCAGGAGGAAACTGCGGGAAGCCTGAAAAGAAACGGCGAATATTCCTCTGCAATCGGGTGCCTCAGGGCTGCAGTAAATAACTGGAAGGGAA
>DUFS01000039.1 GCA_013331805.1 Microcaldota archaeon
TGTTTGAAGGCGACTACTCCCAAGGGGGCAAATGGGCTGCGGATATGGATTCCTACGTAAAAAGCAAGGGTAAAACGCTCCAAAAGCTCTATTTCAGCTACACCACCTGCCCTGCCTGCGCAAAAGCTTATGGCAAGAATTACGTTGTGCTGTTCGCGAAAATATAGGTGTGCGCACACCCTGAACGATAAATCGGATGCTTTTTTCAGCCTCCAAACCCAGGATATAGTGTATTTAAACATATCTAACCATATCTACCACCATGCCAGGCCTAGGATTTACCAACCCCACATTTACCGATGTCCCCAATTGCCGCATCAGGAAGGGCAGCCTGCCGAGTCGGGCAGTGCTTATCTCGCCCCATGAGAACGAGCATCCGGCATCTCTCCCTTTCCAGGCCGCGCTCTTCCGCAAGCTGCTTTCAGAGGGCATGCAGGTGGAGGAAAGGAAGATAGACGGCAACATGCGGCGCGGCTGGGCGCTCCGCGAGAAAATAGCAAAAAACGACCTTGAACGCAAAGTGCACAGCATTGCCTTGCTCAACAAATGCACCAACCTCGTGCTTAACCTTGAAGACCAGCTCATTCGCGCCAGGGAAATCTCCTCCTCGCTTTCCGGCGACAGCCAAACCTTTGTCCTGGAGGTTCACGCCATGAACTGCACTGGTGAAAACGGCCACTTTTCCGAAACCCATCTCAAGCGCCTGGCAGGCACTGGCTTCACAGTGGGCAACTTCTTTTCCGATCTTTTGTCGTTAAGGCAGATGCTGGGCGAAAAAGAACTGCGGGGGGCAATATCGGACCTGGCCAGGATGCAGGGCTTTTCATTTGCCGAGGCGAAAAAGGAGCTTGCAGCGCTGATCAAGGAGCTGCGCCCCAATAAGCAGGCCATTCTGGAAATAGAAGTGCCAAGCTTGCCCGTTTATCTGCCCGAGGCTCACCAAATGGAAAAGATTTACTTTTCCAGGCGCAGCTTTGGCAGCGTGGCAATGAAATTGGTCTCGACCTATGAAGAATACTACTGCACAGTTACCCGCGAGGGCATTGGCTTTACGGAAAAAGACCTTTCAGCAGCCAGTTCGCTCATCGTAATCCCCAAACCAGCCAAATCATCATATCAATATGCTGCTTCTCCGTCTTCCAAACTGCCATAACGAACAGAATAGCGTATTGGTATACTCATTTTCCCAAAATCGACCGGCAACCTGCTTGGAGCAGACTTTTAAACAGTAAAATCGGACTTTTTTCCATGAGAAGCACTGTCAAAGTTGGCGCACGGGGAAGAATTACTATTCCGAAGGAGCTCAGGCTGAAAATTGGATTAACAGGGGGCGCAAGATACATCTGGATCTTGAAGGAAGATGGAATAGCCCTGAAAGTGCTTAAGAGAGGCCAAAAGGAATAGGAATGCTTATATGTGTTAACCACACAATAAACACACTATTGGGTGGTTAGAATGACCATGGTAAACTTTGACCTGGGTGGCGCTTTGGAAAAATACGTTTTGAAACGGATAAGGATGGGCTACGCAACATCCAAGGCAGAAGTCATCCGCAGTGCACTGGTTCGCAGCATGCAACAGGACGATTTTGAAGACATTTCCGATGACCCTGAGCTCGAGAAATGGCTTATGGATGTCAAATCCGGCAAAATCAAGCCAAAATTCCTCGGGCCGGTCAAGGATTTGAAGCATCTGATGAAGTGATTTTACGAGATTTATCCATCACTCCGATGAATTTGAGTCCGAATTTGTTTCCCTGGATAACTCTGTAAAGGAAAGAATCAACAAAGCAGTCAAAAAAATACTCGAGAAGCCCGAGCTTGGAAAGCCATTGAAAAGCGAGCTGGCAGGCTGCTTTTCAGAGCACGTGGGCGGCTACAGGATAATCTACAAGTATGATGACGAATTTGTCTATTTGCTGCGCTGCAGGAAAAGGAAAGAGGGATATTGAATAACTTCAAGACCCAAATGCGAGAAATAGCATATCAGTGTGCTGCTTTTTCAATCGCGTAACTGCCACAGTAAACCCGAACCCCCCTCCCAAATCCCTACCCCTCACCCCGGTTTACCGTAGCGTTATTGATTGGCATTTCGTGATGGTGGAAGCCCGCTTCCGCGCGCAAAGTGCCCGAAAGAATGGGAAAGACGGTGTTTTGAGGGGGAGCGGTATACTGTAATGAGGTATTGAATTTGGGGGTTTAGTGTAGTGATGTTTTCTACGCTGCCTTTGTTTTCCCATTTGATACATGCGCTGGAGGCTCTTGCATGTACTCCACAACTATTTCAATAACTGCCTTGACAACCTCATTGCAATTTTTGAAAAGCATTTTATCCAGCACATCCACTCCCTTGGTCCTGATAACATCGCTTATGAGCGCGTGGATGAATGACTGCGTGGTTGAACTTACTCGCTTAAAATCAAGAACTACTGTATTGCCATCATTAAGGGCAGGAAGTATCTTGTTTAACCGGAGGCGTCTTGCAGTGTCCTTGTTTTCGGCAAACTGGCCAGCTTCATCATATATGCTAATTGTCTGTTCTTTTGTCATATGAATCTAGCCTTCTTGAGATTTCTTCTTGCCTTGATATCTATACTATATGCCTGCCTTATCTTGGAAAGGAGCTGCTCAAAACTCTGGTCCTCTGATGTTGAAATGTCAACACCAACTGCGGTGCCCTGCCAGCTGGGCAAATCTTCCCTTAAGGAATGCTTGTCACGAGTTGGATCTGGATAAAGGGTGGTCCTTGCTTCTCCTTGCGTTTTCAGAAGTTTGTACATGCTCTTTCCACTGTATATGACAAAGAAGTTGCGGTTGACTTTTGCTATAGATTTGATGAAGAACAAGCCCGCTCCTGCGTTTTCCTCTGTTCCGCCAGGTGTCGCAGTTTTGCCCGTCACCCCGGGAATAAGCGCCAGCTTTATGGCTTCCCCATCATCCTTCACCACATGGGAAAATGCGATGCTCTGTCTTATGCCAATCCCGGCATCGGCAACCCCTATGGATATCCTGTTTGTTTTTTTGAAAAACTGGGCGCAGACAAGTGCGCCAACCTGGGATTCTGCGTGTTCAAGTACATTTCTCACAAGCTCGCTGATGGTGTACTTGATCGAATCTGCCTGGTTCTTGGAAGTATGCAGCAGGGGCACCAACTCTTCTATGAATCTGGACAAATCATCGCTGTTCCGGATATTTGTCAGTGGAATGAAACGACCAGATGACTCATGCTCATCCAGCTCTATGCCTGGATTGAAGTCCAGGTAATCAAAAAGTTTCATCCTGCAGAGATAGGGCATAGACTTTGCCGTGGTGTCATGGCAGCTTATTTTGCCGTTTCTTGAGCGGACAGACATTCCAAGTGCTGCAGTCATCGACAAAACAATCGGGTGGACTGAGCTCCATTTCTGGTTGAATGTAACAGCAAGCTCATCCGGCTTGCCTGGGTCAAAAGAGCGGATAAATGGCTCTATGTTGCCCAAAAATGCACTGTTCGGGATGTTTATCCTCACAAAAAGTTTCCTTGCAAAGTTATATATAAATCTATCGCTTTTTTTACCGGGAATCCCGGTATTTTCCCAGTTCAGTCCCCTCGATGTGACATTTAGCTAAAATAAGACACAAAATCACTTATACCTAATCTTTCTTAGTTTTTCTTGTTTAGTTTTGGCTTTTACTGTTTTAAGCCCTTTTTACCAGCCATCACGTCTGTGTGCCCTCCAATGTTGCCTCTGGCTTCCGAAAACATGGAGGTTGTCATCACTGTAATCAGTCTTCTTCCTGTTCTTATGGTGGACAACTTCGCCAGGTCTCAACTCCCGCCCAAGCTTTTTCTCTGCCTTCCAACGATGTACGGACTTGCCTGAGTCGGAAAAGCGCGGGTAGCCTTTTTTGTCCCT